>CAYXQG010000016.1:0-15446 GCA_964467405.1 uncultured Acetatifactor sp.
GTATGGTATCATAGCTGTTATGAATGGTTGCCGTATTGTGCGGAGCAATACGTGCAAATGATACAGCCGGGATTCCCTTGTCCGCAAAAGGCGTGGAATCGCTGGAATATACATCATCATATGCATCTACTCCGAAGCCTGTCTCACTTGACAGATATTGGATATAATGAACCAGCTTCTCTTCTGCTGTACAGCAGGCAATGAATTTACCCATAATACTGCCGATCATATCCAGATTTATATTCAGAACAATCTTTTCTAACTCCTTATCATGCTCTGCACAATATGCCTTGGATCCAAGCAGCCCTCTTTCCTCGCTTCCGCACCATATAAAGCGAAGTCCGTAGCGATGAGAACGCTTTGAAAAATATTCTGCGGCTCCCAACAGTCCGATACTGCCGGACATATTATCATAAGCCCCTTCGGATAAGGAGGTGGAATCATAATGTGCTGTCAGGACAATATATTCCTCATATTCCCCCGGCATGTCTAAAATTACATTATGGGATTTGCCCTTATACTCCTTCTGCTTTAAAAGGATTTTTGCAGTTGCAGCATCCCCGCGAATGATCTCAATAGCATCCTTTGCATTGATATTCACTCCCGGCATGATGTGCCCCTTGCTCACATAGCTTCTCAGCTCTCTCTGGTCTATATCCTTATCAGCATAATTGGCATCTCCGTCATAGGTAATAAAGCCCAAAGCTCCGTTATCCAGAATATCCTGATAAATCCAATATCCCATATAACCGTCGATCATTACAATCTTGCCCTTACACTGTTTCAAAGAGCAGGCATCTCTGTTTGTCAAATAATAAAACGGTGCTTCCACCATACTGCTTCCTGCATTAAAATATCCCTTGCAGACAATTTCCCTGCCGTCTATCCAAAGTCTTGCTTCCTCGATATCTGCCATATCCACTTCAAAGTCTTCCACAACAGCTTCCAATCCAAGCTCTGCACATTTTTCCTTTAGATACATGGCACATTTTAATTCTTCCTCACTGCCGCCCATTCTGATATAAGCAGTATCTTGAAAAATTTCCTCAATTCTTTGCAAATCCATAAGTCCCTCCTTTAGCGCACCTTCTGGTAAGCTAATCTTTCCTCTCCGTTTTCCAAATAAATAATGCCGCAGTAAACAAAACCGTTTTTCTTCAGCGTATTCTGCATTACTGTATTGTCCCTGTGTGTATCAATCTTCAGATTACCGCACTGTTCAAAAGCCCAATTCAGGCAAAACGAACCGGCTCCCTTTATAACCTTTGTTGAGGCAATCCGGTGAACCACTGCATAAGGTTCTTCATTTACCCACGCTCCGTCGTATATTTTTATATAAGTAGGATCAATTCCTTCCTTATAAAAAAATGTAGCTGCAATTTCTCCATTTTCCACACACACATAGCTGTTTCCCAATGCAATATCTTCTATAACCTCTTCTCTTGCAGGCTTTGTTGTCCCCCACTGGGTAGGATTGCCGTGCTCTGCCATGAATTTTCTGGCATATGCATAAACAGCCATTACCTGATCCAGTTCTTCCGGCTTAGTCCTTCTGATCTCCATAATTTTTCTCCTTATATCCTGTATATTCATTCTGAAGGTCTTCAGAGCACCTCCCTTATGACCCTCTCCATATTCTGATAGGCAATCTTCTCTATCTGCCCTATGGTGAAACCTTCCTGCTCCATAGCTATAAAAAGCTGCTGCATATGGGCGCAGTCAGGTATTTCAAACATACCCTCCATACCGTCAAAATCCGTTCCGATGGCTGCTACCTCAATACCGCCTACGTTGATCATATGCCTTAAATGCCGCAGCATTTCGGATATCCTGCTTCTTTCATCCTTCCTGTTCCCATTCAAAAAAGGTCCATAGAAATTTAAGCCCATAACACCGCCTTTTTCTGCCAATGCCCGTATCATCTCATCACTTAAGTTTCTCGGATGAGGTGCAAGTGCCCTGCAGTTGGAATGGCTTGCCACAAAGGGTTTCCCGGAAAGCTTTACCACATCAAAAAAACCTCCGTCATTTAAATGGGACACATCTATAAGCATCCCCAGCTCATTCATACAGGCTATGGCATCCCTGCCAAAAGGTTTTAAGCCCTTCTGCATAACGGAAGCCTCCGAGCTGTTCGGATATCCAAAGCAATTTTCATTATTCCAGGTAAGTGCGATCATGCGAAAGCCTTTTTCATACAGCCACTGCAGGCGGTTTAGACTTTCTGCAACCCATCGGCCATCCTCTAGCGACAAAAAGGCGCATATCCTTCCATCCGACACTGTCTTTTCATAATCTGCAGCCGTTTTCACTGCTGCAATTACCTGTGGATGCTCCTGTATTGAATGCTCGTATATTTCTGCCAGTGCTTTAATATATGTCCCATCCTCAGGACATTCCGGACCCGGATCTTTTCTGATAGCTTCCGGCAGCATAAATACGGCAAAAAACTGTGCACGATTACCGCCCTCTTTTAATCTGCTGATATCCAACATCAGTTTAGGCAGCCTCCATATGTTGTTTTCCCTGTTCATATAGGCACGCATCAATGTATCGCAATGCATATCAATATATGGTATCATCTTCATCTCCGAAACAGTTCTTTCTAGAATTTATTTGCATAGAAGAGTTTTTATGACATCTGTATCCTATTCGGACAACTTCTTTTATGCTCTACAACTTCTTATATACCGTTCTCCACATGGTCACAAAGCAGGCAAGACCCCCAATTGCATTAGAAACAGGTTCTGCCAAAAATACTCCATTTACCCCAAGACCAAGCATGGGAAGCAAAAGTGTAAGGGGTACCACTATAATCCCCTTTCGAAGAAGGGAAAAAAAGATTGCCTTCTTTGCTTTTCCCAAAGCCTGAAATACGGACTGACCGGCAAACTGAAAAGACATAAAGAAAAAGCCGAAAAAATACAGATTCATGGCTGAAGGTCCTGCCTTTAAGGTCGCAGCATCATTGGAGAAAATCCCAAAAATCACTTTCGGGATCACCATAATAACAATCCAGGCAAGTAAGGTATAAATCGTACCGATCAGGGTCATAAACCGGATTCCCTCTTTGACACGTCCATAATCCTTAGCCCCGTAATTGTATCCGATCACCGGTTGCGAACCGCTGGAAATACCATTTACCGGAAGGGACAATATTTCCCTTACCGAATTCAATACTGTCATTACACCTACATACAGATCACCGCCATAGCTTTGCAATGTTGCATTACAAACCACCTGTACCAGACAGTTTGTTCCCTGCATAATAAATCCGGAGGCACCAAGCTTCATTATTTCCTTAACAGGCTTCCAATCCGGTCTCAAATTGACCCATTTTATCCGAAGCAATGCCTTCCTGCCTGTCAAAAAGCGTAGTACCCATATAGCCGATGCAGCCTGGCTGATGACGGTTGCAAGTGCTGCTCCGCCCACGCCCATATGAAAGGTGAAAATAAAAAGCGGATCCAGTGCAAGATTCAATACTGCACCGAGTACTGTTGTCATCATACCTACCTTTGGAAATCCCTGTGCATTGATAAATCCGTTCAATCCGGTGGCCAGCATGGAAAAGCAGGTACCAAACAGATAAATTTTCAAATACTCATCTGCATATACATAGGATACTTCACTGGCGCCAAAAAGAAATAAGATTGGCTTTCTGAAAATATAACAAAAGATAAACAGGATCACAGAGCTGCCCAACAGCATGGAAAATACATTCCCCAATATTTTTTCTGCTTCCTCGTCCTCCTTCGCTCCCCTTGCAATGGAAAACAATGGTGTTCCGCCCATACCAAACAGATTTGTAAAGGCTGCTATCAGAGTGATCACCGGAAAAGTCAGTCCCACCCCTGTCAGAGCCATACTTCCTATCCCGGGCAAATGTCCAAGATAAATACGATCCACAATATTATACAACAAATGCACCAGCTGAGCCAGAGTCAGCGGAATTGCCTGTGATACAATATTCTGCCAAACCTTTCCCTTCGAAAAATCATTTTTCATATATATTTTTACAGTTTTACTGTATCCTTCCTCAATAAAGAAACCACTGTCTCAGTATGTCCCTTAAAGACAGCTGACAGACAGTGGTTGTTCATTTACTTCATAATTGCTTTTTTCTTCCACTTTCCTGCCTTATAGAAAATGGCCGTCAACAGCGCTGCTACTACCCAGGAAGTTAACAGCGAGATCTGAATACATTCACTGCGTCCGAAGGGCAGCTGCGGTGTTCTGGTCAGATATGAAATACCATAGGCAATCGGAACACGCAAAATTACATTGGTACAAAGTGAGATCCACATAGGAGTCAAAGTATCTCCGGCACCTCTCATTACACCTGACAAGCTTTGTGTCACTGCTGTTGCAATATAACCAACTGCCAAAATACTCATCATATAATAGCTCATGTCAACCAATTCCTTTGTATCCGTGAAAATGCCCATAAGGCTCTTTCCGAATAAAAGGATCACACCCGTAATAATCGTAGAGCAGGCTACTGCCAGCAAGGTACCCTGTTTTGCCCCCTGCATAACACGATCATGCTTTTTTGCACCAACATTCTGACCGGTATAGGTCGTCATCGCTGTACCAAATGAGAAATTAGGCATCATGGCAAATCCATCCACACGCATAACAATTACATTTGCTGCAATGTATGCTTCTCCGAAACTGTTTGTCAAAGACTGTACTACGATCATTGCGGATGAAAAGATCATCTGTGTCAGACCGGAAGGAAGACCCAGACGTACGATCTGACCTACATACTTCTTATGAAGCATTAACTGCTTACGACCCAGGTCAAATATCTCCCTCATATGTATCAGCTTCCACAGACACAGAATGGAGGATACACCCTGCGCGATCACTGTTGCCAGGGACACTCCTGCTACGCCCATATTCAGTCCTGCTACGAAATACAGGTCCAGAACAATATTTAATACTGTTGCGATCAACAAGTAGATCAATGCGGAAAAAGAATCTCCCATTCCTCTCAAAATACCGCTTAAGATATTATAAAATGACATACCCGCTATACCATACATCATAATGGTCAGATAAGCAGTACAATCATCCAAAATAGTATCCGGTGTATTTAACAGCTGCAGCATCGGCCGGATCACAAATGGTGCAACTATCATTAAGACCAGTGAAACCAAAGCTGTAAGCGTAATACTGTTTCCGATTGTGCTCGAAAGATCTTCTCTTGCTTTGGCTCCAAAATACTGGGCAACCATAATTCCAACACCTGCCGATATACCAACAAATAATACAAGCAGCATATTCAATAAGGGGCCCGCACTTCCTACTGCTGCAAGTGCATTATCACCCACATAATGCCCTACCACGATGCTGTCAACCGTATTATAAAGCTGCTGTGCGATATTTCCGATCAACATCGGGATGGAAAAGATGGCAATACTCTTCCATGGCTTTCCTTCGGTCATATCTGCAGGTTCAAATAACTTTTTAATATTTATCATATGTCTAACTAAATTCCTTTCAATCTTGATGCTCTTTATCTTCCTAATATTTCTGTCAGCGCATCATGAGCCATTGCATAAGCTGCGGCTCCGTCACTTAACTTTCTCTTTGCTGCATTGTGCTCCAGAGATGCCAATGCACCAAAATTAACCAGATGAGGCTCCAGACTTAAGAACCCATCATAGCCGGATTCATCCAGTGCTGTAAAGATCTTCACCAGATTTCCGTCACCATTACCGGGCACTACTACTTCACCGGTCTCCCAGACTGCATCCTTTACATGGATGTAGCTGATATAAGGTTTTAACATTTCATATGCTTCCCAGGTATCCTGCTTACACTGCACAAAGTTAGCAAAGTCAAAAATACATTTGAAATGATCGCCATAGAATTTCTCCATAAGCTTTAAGCAGCGGCTTGCCACATCACCATAGATTTCTTTTTCATTTTCATGAAGAAGCACTACATCCTGTTCCTTGGCATAATCGATCATTTTAGACAAACGAGCACATACCTCTTCCTCATATTGATCAGGATCCTCACCTTCCGGCATAAAGAAGCTGAACATACGGATGTATCTGGTATCCATAGCCTTTGCAATGGATACAACATGCTTGAATTTCTCAAAGTGAGGTTCAAAATCATCTTTGATATTGATCTTACCGCAGGGAGATCCGATTGCAGAAACCTTAATGCCTGCCTGATCAAGCTGTTCCTTTACTCTCTGTACGTCTTCCATGGTATGATTTGCAACACCGATACCGTCGGCTGCTCTGAATTCAATATACTTCTGTCCCAGTGTATGTAATACATCAATCTGGGTACTGAGAGATTTATCGATCTCATCAGCAAAACCTGAAATAATACAATTTTTTAACATTTTAGTGAAATCCTTTCTCTTGCAAAAAATCATAACTCATCTTTAATGATTCAAACGGGTCTCTTCGACATTCATCCTGTTCCACCAGCGCATATGCTACATTCGCTTCCCTGCATGCTTCGATGATATCATCCCAGTCAAGATTGCCGTATCCTACCTCAAACATCTTTACATCCTTACCAACAATACCCAGATCCTTAAAATGTACGCATGCAATACGATCCTTATATTTCCGGATAAATCTTGCAGGATCAATGCCACTGTATGCCAGCCAGTATACATCCAGGATAAACTTCACCTGATCCGGATTGGTTCTCTCTGCCAGCTCATCAAACACAAATCTGCCGTCCCTTTTTTCAAACTCGATCTGATGATTGTGATAAGCAAATACCAAACCGTTTCTGTATAATTCTTCTGCAATGGGTGTATACTTCTCAATAAAGCTGTCCACTGTTTCTTTGTCACCGGAAAAGCCGGGCATACAACCGATTCCGGCTATCTTACAGCCGATTGTCTTATGATATGCTATGGTTTCAGCCAGCCTCTCTTCATAGTCTTCCCTGCTTCTGTGGGTCACTACCGCTTCCAAGCCATACCTGTCCAAAACAGCCTTTACATCTTCTGCAGACAAAGGACCGATACCGGAAAGCTGAACGATCTTATATCCAATCTGCGCCACCTTTTGGCAGGACTCTTCAAAATCTTCAAGAGTCTTACAGGATTCTCTGATAGTATAATACTGTGCACCGATTCTCTGATCCATTAATAAGTACCCTCCGTATTGGCCGTAACATTCTTATCTGCTTTTTCAACAGTTGAATTACGGATCTTCTCGGAAAGAAGCTCATAATATTCCTCATGAGGGAAGTTCTTTAAATCAGCCCAGGTATTTTTCCATGCTGAATAATGGATTGCATTGGAGATGGTCAATCCGTTAATACCCTCCTCACCCGGTGCAAGCAGTTTGCCGCCGTTTAATAATACATCAGCAAAATTGTTCAAAATACCTACATGCTGGGGGCCGGGTGCTCCCTTTACAGGAATCTCACACAGCCAGTTTTCAGGCTGTCCGAATACACCATTAAACTGTTTGTTGAACTCACGCTCACTGATCACATTTCTGTTAAAGATCAGCTTATCATTCTCTACAACAATTCTTCCCATATCACAGGCAATCTCTAAACGATTGGTTCCGGGTGCCTCGCCTGTAGAAGTAATATATACACCGGTCATGCCGTTGTCATACTGCATAAAGGCGGTAACATCATCCTCTACCTCGATATTATAATACTTTCCGAAGGATACATGTGACATGATCTTGGAAGGCATACCAAACATCCACTGCCACAGATCCAACTGATGAGGATTCTGGTTGATCAATGCACCGCCACCCTCTGTTTTCCAGGTAGAACGCCAAGCACAGCTGTCATGATATCCCTGCGGACGATACCAGTTGGTAATCGTCCACTGTACACGCTTGATCTCGCCTAACTGACCGGTCCGGATCAATTCCCTGATCTTCTGGTAGATCGGATTGGTACGCTGATTGTACATAATTCCAAAAAGCTTACCGCTTTTCTTTGCTGCTTCATTCATCTCAAGTACCTGCTTGGTATAAACACCTGCAGGTTTTTCTACGATAACATTTAATCCGTTTTCAAAAGCATCCAGGGCAATCGGCACATGATCATAATGAGGTACTGCGATCAAAACCACATCTACCAATCCGCTTCTGATCAATTTGTCTGAAGAATCAAAAAAAGCAACCTCCGGATATGTCTCCTGGCAATACTCTTTCTTGGCCGGTGCAATATCACACAATGCCGTTAATTCCATCTTAGGCACTGCACCGCTTGTAATATTTTTGGCATGACTGGTTCCCATGTTACCGATTCCAATAATACCGATTCTGACTTTTTGCATGATAAATCCCTCCACTATCCAATATCATTGCTGTATGCTATACAGCCCCATACATAGTTTAGTATAACTTACATTTCATGGAACTGCAACTATCATTTTGCAATATCTGCCTTCCACAATAAAAGGCCGCCTCTTATGAGACGGCCCAAAAGCATAAGCTTAGTTTGCTGCTGTTACAGAAGTAATATGGGGATTTGCTCCCTCATACCAATAAAGGAAGCCTTCCATGTCAATGGTATCACCGATCTGTAAATTCTTCACTGCATTGTAAACTTCTGTATCCTTATCGCACAGATAAGATTCTACAGTAAAGTTATATGTCTGTCCGTTATAGGAAACATTAAAATACAGATCATCTCCATCCTGTCCGGATCCGTCCCATTTGTACAGGAAAGGAACATCCGCACCGTCTGCTGTTTTGGATGCTTCTACAGTCATTCCCTTGAATGCTACAAATTCGTTCTGATGCTGAATCAGCTCATCTGTTCCAAGCCACTGGGTAGCATCTGTTGCCTCTGCCACATAGCTGCCTTTGATGATTTCAAAGGTTGCATCAATGATCTCAACTTCTCCTGCCCACTCAGCCTTATATCCGCTTACTCTGATCTTGGTACCGGGAGTTAATTTCTCATAATCTTCTGCGGAACAAGCCATGTCATACAGAAAATATGCACCGTTCTCATCCTGTGTATAGACAGTTGCCTTGTCTTCCCACCATGACTGTTTTGCCTGTACATAGGTCTCAACAACTACTGCTGTTTCAAGATCTGCTGCAGCGAACTCATCATGGCTCATAACATCCACCTTATCTCCACATCCAAACAGGGTAAAGATAAGTGTAAGAGTTAATAACATCGTAGATAATTTTTTCATCTTTCCTCTCCTTTTGTCAAAACAAAATTTCAAAAACATATGTAATTATACAACAAAAAAACAATAAATCAATGCCTATCTGACATTTTTTTCTTTTTCAGCCTTTCAGATATTACATATGCAATGATAAATACCCATGTAACAGCAAGAATTGCAAGCAAAGCTACCGAAGTTGCCGGCAATTTACCCAAAGAAAGCTTGTCTCCGTTTGCAGCACCCTGTAGTCCTCCGATCTGATTCAGCCTGTACAGAGAAGTTACATTTTTATACAATGCATCTATATATGCATCGTCTATGGTTTCCTTTCTGCGGACGGACTTTGTTACATTTTCGACCATCTGGCCTGCGGCATCACGCAAAGAGGCCGATCCGTTGAATACGGAAGTGACAAAAGTATTATCCACATTTTCAAGGAGCAGATCCGTTGCCTTGATCTTTACATCATAGTAAGTCTTATTATCCTCGCCGCATCTTGACAGATAGTCCTGATACTCTGCCGACTCCTGTGCCTTATTTGTGACAGGCACATATCCTTCTGTCTCAGCATAAGCGATCTGCACCTTATTGGTCAGCAGATATTGCATAAATAACCAGGAAGCCAATACCTCCTGAGGATCTTCCTTATTAAATAAACATACAGAAGGTCCCTGGGAGATCATCCTTGGATTTTCAGGATCAAACTGGGGGATCGTCATGACCTCTGTTTCAAAGGTCACCAGCTTATCTGCACTGATATCCGACAAGGGCGCATTTGTACCCATCCAGGTAGCTCCTGCAGTGGAGTCAACTGCAAAGATGCACTGTCCCGCATTTAAGAAATTCGCAGGATAACTGGAAATCTTAAATGTAGAAAAAGCACCTGATTTTGCATGCTCTGCGATCGTATAAAGCATCTGCTTCGTTGTATCATTAAATATCATGATATTTCCGGCTGCATCAGAATAGCCGGCCTGATTTTGTCGAAGCATCTGAATCATCATATTGTCGGTCGATTTATAGATAAAAGGAATCATGATCTTCTGACCGTTTACCAGAAATTCTCCCTGCTCATTCTTTGCCATGGCAGCCTCAGAAACCTCCCAGACAAAATCCCAGGTAAGGGTCTTGGGCAAGGTATAGCCCAGTGCTTCCACATAAGTTTTGTTCACATAGCATGCTTCCGTAGAACGCATATAAGGAACTGCATAATAATGACCGTTAAAGGAGCATTCCTGCAGAAACTGCGGAACAATTTCCTCCATGCCCGGCACATCAAATGTTACGTTGCTTCCACCAAGACCATATTTTTCGTGTATAAACAGCTCATCTAAAGGAACTACCGTATTAGCCCCGGTCAGATATGTTGCAATATGATCCGGATAAGTAATGCATACATTGGGCGTTGTATTCGTGGAAATATTCGTGATCACATCATTATAAATCCTACCGTAATCCGTATAAAGGCGCAGATTCACCTTAATATTGGGATACAGCTTCTGAAAATCCTCAATGGCCTGTTCATAAATCTGTGTCTGTGCAACATTGGTATCATTCTTGGCCCAGAAGGTTATTTCATAATCCCTTGTCAGGTCAAACTCCTCCGGAATGACGAAGGCCTCCATCCCCTTTGAACCATGACAGCCGCCAAGAAAGGTGCAGAGAAATACCATGTATAGGAGCAGCAGAACCTTATTCCATACTCTTCTCATCCCTTTGTTCCTCCTCTTGCCACGCCCTCCATGATCTTTTTATGGAATATCAGAAAAATAATGATAAGCGGAACCGAGATCACTACTACAGCCGCCATCATGGCAGGTATATTTTCACGGCCAAAGCCATTTTCCCTGATCTCCTGAATACCATTGGATACCAGAAAATATGCCTCATCATCCGTGATCAGTCTCGGCCACACATAGGAATTCCAGCACTCAATAACCTTCAAAATAACAATGGTGATCAACGTCGGCTTACATATAGGCATCATAACCCTGCGTAAATACCTAAAATCCGTTGTTCCGTCCACCTTTGCCGCATAATACAGCTCGTCCGGTATCTGTGCAAAATTTTCCTTTAACAGATAAATATAAAAGACCGAGGTAACGGACGGCAATATCAATCCTGCAAAGGAATTACGCATATCCCAATTGGTAATGGTAACATAATTTGTAATGATCACCAGCTCATTCGGTATCATCATCAGAGAAAGAAATAATGTAAATACAAGATCCTTCCCTTTAAATTCCAGTCTTGCAAAGGCAAATGCCGCAAGCACGGTAACCACCAGCATGAGCGCAGTCGTTATCACTGTAAAAAGAATGGTATTTACAAAATAATCAGCCAACGGCACAGATGTAAATGCATCTATATAATTCTGCAAAGTCGGTGACAATGTATACAGCTTGGGAATATATTCTGAATTGTAGGCACTGTAGCTCTTTACGGAAGTCAAAAGCATCCAGTAAAAAGGAAAAAGAACAATAAATGCCCACAGAGTCAGAAGCGCATAAACAACTGCTTTTACGATCCTGTTGCGAATCCCGGCGGATTTTTCCAATTTATTATAATCAACTTCTTTACTCATTTATCCATCCTCTAATAATGCACATGCTTCTTGCTTACAAGCAAATTGATGCACGTAATGGTCAATACTATGACAAATAATATAATGGCTGCAGCTGATGCATAGGACGGATATCCTCCGCTGTTGCCGTAGAGCATATCATATACGTATCCTACGATGGTATTCATCTCTGCTGCATTTAAATTAGTACCAAATAATGCCACTGCATCACTGTATGCCTTAAATGCACCGATAAAGCCTGTAATGATCAGATAAAAAAGCATGGGGGAGATCATCGGCAATGTTATCTTTGTAAATATTCTCACCTTCGATGTACCGTCCACTCTGGCAGCATTATAATATTGCTCATTAACGGACGCCAGCGCACTTGTCAGGATCAATATTTTGAAAGGCAACACGACCCAGATCGTATAAAAGCAAAGGACAAACATTTTTGCCCAGTAAGGTCCGTCCATAAAATCCACGCTGCTTCCTCCAAACCAGCTAAGAACCAGATTGACCAGACCGTCTGTATAAGGTGTCTTTTTAAATAAGATCATAAATACCAGACCAACTGCCAAAGTATTGGTTACATAAGGCAGAAAATATATCGTTTGATAAAGCTCCTTTAAGGGTTTGATGGAGCTAAGGCCCAACGAGATCAACAATGCCAGACCCGTTGAAACCGGTACCGTAATGATTACCAATATAAAGGTATTCTTCACAGCCTGCAGAAAATACGGATCGTGCAGGACATAGGAATAATTATATGTTCCCACACCGAAATAAGTCTGGGATGCGGAATTATATCCCTCCTCAAAGGAATAAATAAATACATCGATCAGGGGATATACCATGAATATGCCCAAAAACAGTATTGCCGGCAGCAGATACAGCCAGCCCTTTAAATTTCTATTTTCCATGTTTCCACCCCTGCATTAATCAAGCTTAAAAAGAATACGCTCTTCTGTTTCTTTGCTAAAGATAAATATCTTATTCGGCTTTATATCAAAGCGTACAGTCTCTGAGCCCGTATTAACATTATTTTCTGCACTGATAATGGAACGGATCACTGTATTCTCACTGGCTGTATGAGTAGATACAACTGTAATATCACGTCCCATAACCTCAACACCGCTCAGCTTACAGCTCAGTACACCCTTCTCCTGCAGTACAAAGCCTTCAGGCCGTATACCAACATATACCTCCTGATCAGGCACATCCTTCACATCTAAAACTGCCTCTTTGCCGATATACAGCTTTCCCTGCTGTACCTTTCCGCAAAAAACATTGATCGGAGGTGTTCCAAGGAATTTTGCCACAAACAGATTGACCGGCTCGTCATAAACCTCCTGAGGCTTTCCGATCTGCTGAATGGTACCTTCCTTCATGACTACGATCATATCAGAGATACTCATGGCCTCTTCCTGGTCATGGGTTACAAAGACAGTGGTGACCCCTGTTTCCCTCTGAATTCTGCGAAGCTCTTCTCTTGTCTGTAATCTTAATCTGGCATCCAGATTGGAAAGGGGCTCATCCATTAAAAGAATCCGGGGCATTTTTACCAATGCGCGGGCGATTGCAACACGCTGCTGCTGACCGCCGGAAAGCTCACTTGGCTTTCGTTCCATCAAATCCTCAAGCTGTACCAGCTTGGCCACCTCTATGGCCTTCTCATTCATCTGCTCTTTGGTCAGCTTGTCTGCACCCTTCAGATTCTCCAATGGGAAGATAATATTCTGTCTGACCGTCAAATGCGGATAAAGAGCATAATTTTGAAAGACCATACCTACGCCTCTCTTTTCCGCAGGCAGATTGGTAATATCATCCTCACCGAAAAAAATCCTGCCACCGGTAGGCTTTAACAAGCCGCAAAGGAGATTCAGCGCCGTACTCTTACCGCATCCGGAAGGTCCCAACAGACCGACCAGCTTACCATCCGGTATCTCAAAACTAAAATCATTTACTGCAATCACATCACCCTTCATGTTTTTATTGCGGTTGGGAAACTTCTTTGTCAGATTTTGCAATACTACTTTCATACTGTCCCTTTCCTTTATATATATTTAAAGCTTTAAATTTCTTGCTAAACATTCTTATTATATTCTTTCACAGAAGACTTTTCAAGGACATTTATCAGGATAATATACCGCTCTATTCTCGGTCAAAACAAGATTATCATTCACCTCTAATCCACTACTGATAGAGATGTTGTAGTGATTTTTTCTCTACTTCCTTTTTACTTCCACATCCCGTCAACGCAATAATTAGCCAAAACACACTCAGATAGAATACTACTATTTTACCATATTTTCGTGCCATCATGTTTTGCCTCCTTACGATATCAATCATTCATATATATTACTTCTACATTTCAGATATGAAAATCATTAATATATAGTTATTCACCACCAATACATTATTTAAAAAGGCTATTCCCGAAGAAACAGCCTTTTTAAATAAACTATTTTATTTTAGAGCATCAATCTGTAAATGTTTGCTACGTCTTCTTCTGTCAATACTACGAAACCACCTGTGGTTCCATCACCTTCATTACCGTAGCAGCAGGAATGTGCCATAGCAGGAATATCCTCTTCCTTTGCTCCAAGCTCTGCAAAGTTAGAAGGCATACCAATGGATTTTAAGAAATTACGGAATGCTTCAATACCCGCTTTTGCAGTGATTTCAGGATGCTGGAAGTCCATGGCGCATCCCCAAACACGATTTGCCACCTGTGCAAAACGCATTACGTCATGGTTCATATTGTAGGTCATCCATGCAGGGAATACTACAGCCAGACCTGCACCATGTGCACAGTCATAAACAGCGGAAAGCTCATGCTCAATATTATGGCTTGCCCAGTCCTGATCCCTGCCTACGCCGCAGCTGTTATTATGAGCCATCATACCTGCCCACATAATATTCGCCCTTGCCTGATAATCATTCGGATCAGCAATTACCTTAGGAGCTTCATGGACCATGGTCATAAGCAGACCTTCAATCATACGGTCTGTTACTTCAACGTCCTGTGTATTGGTAAAGTATCGTTCATATAAGTGAGCCATGATATCTGTAATGCCGGCTGCTGTCTGGAATGCAGGCAATGTCTGGGTCAATGCCGGATTCAGAATGGAAAAAGCAGGTCTTAAGCCTTCACCTGTAGCGCCTCGCTTAAACATACCCTCTTCCTTGGTAATAACAGAGTCAGGGCTTCCTTCACTGCCTGCTGCAGCAATAGTAAGCACTGTACCGATGGGAAGAGCCTTATCTACGGGCTTACCCATGTAGAAATCCCAGAAATCTCCCTCGTATACGGTACCTGCCGCAATAGCCTTAGCAGAGTCAATGGTACTTCCGCCGCCAACAGCTAAAACAAAGTCAACATTTTCTTTACGGCACAGATCAATTCCTTCATAAACAAGGCCGCTTCTTGGATTCGGCTTAACACCGCCAAGCTCTACATATTCAATGCCCTCTGCCTCCAGAGATTTCTTCACTCTGTCCATAAGACCGGAACGGATCACACTGCCGCCGCCATAATGGATCAAAACCTTGGTACCCCCGAAACGCTTTACATATTTACCGGTATTGTTTTCTTCATCCTTACCAAATACAAAGTAAGTAGGACTATAAAATGTAAAATTATTCATAATAACCTCCCAATAAAATAATTAGAATAATTGTATCATAAACCCACTCAAAATACAACACCCCGGTCAGTGAGACCGGGGTATGTAAACAGGC
>CAYXQG010000017.1:0-14811 GCA_964467405.1 uncultured Acetatifactor sp.
TTAGCATACGCTGCCTAATGGCAGCTGTCCGCTCTAGGGCACTCACACCTTAGAATCCGGGCATCGACTATGTGAGAAACGACATGTCCTAAGCTTTGCAGGCATGGGCGTATGATGAAGCTACTGAACAGGTCGGGCTGTTTGTTTCCCGGCCCGGGAGGGAATGGGAGTATTCCACAATAACAGACTATGATAGTAGAAGTACAGGGAATGGGCTTTCGGACGTGGGTTCGACTCCCACCTAGTCCACTCAACCAAAAAAATATGAAATAAATTATAGGAAAACAATTGCATAAAATGGTGAATATGTGCTATGTAAAGCCGGAAATACAATGAATATTCCTTTGAATACGTGCATATTTATATATCTTATGCATAAACGCTCTGTCTGAATAAAGGAATGACGTGTTGAAGTTCGCTTGACAATTTAAAAGAAACTATTTATTATGTAATCTATATTTGTTTAAATTGTTACCATGATGGAGTAGATAAATAAATATCTGCTCTATTTTTGGGTTGGAGTATAGGAAATGTTATCAACAAAATATACAAAGGAGTATCGCCTTGATACTTTCACAGATAAAAATGGCAAAGTGAAAGATTGTACAGTTTATATAGGACCTTTATATGAATGGGCTGCTCCTGAGAAGCTGATTAGGAAATTAGGAGCAGTACTTTCTATGTTAACAGTGTTGCAGGCGGTTCTGTTTGTCAGCAGTCTTTGGAATTATTGTGATCTTTCCAGATTGTGGTGGGTAGTTGTACCTTATTGCTGTCTGCTCTTTGTATTCTTATATATGGCTGTAGTATGTTTTCATCTGCTTACCCTGAAGGGTGCTTTTCACAGAGAACAGAAGGATAAGACAGTGGACAGAATGAAAGGATGCAGTGTGATGGGTGCCGTACTTGCAGGTGTCTCTGTTGTATCATCTACAGTTTCTGTTATTATGGGGCTTATAAATATGAAAGCCTGGGATGTCTGGTTTATTGTGGCGGCAGCATTTATGCTGATCATTTTCTTATGTGACATCAGATTATCCGCAAAAGTGCAGGTGAGGGAGGTCCCCAATCCGAAGACACTTGAATGGAAGGATAAATAAATATGGTATTAGACAGTATATCTGTTTAATATAGATCAGGGCATTTTGCCCGGAAAAAAATATTAAGGAGGAAACATCATGAAAAAGAGTTTTCTTAAGAAGCTGGCACTTCTTATGGCAACCCTTATGGTTGTTGGTTCTTTAAGTGCCTGCGGTAACGCTGATGATAAAGATGCATCAAACTCAAGCAGTGTTACAGAATCTTCAAGTGAAGAACCGTCTGCTGCTCCTGAAGCAACAGGTGATGGAGAAACACTGGTAGTAGGTTATGCACCATTCTCCAGCAAATTCAGTCCTTTCTTTGCACTTACTGCATATGACCAGGACGTAGCTTCTTTCACATCAATCGGCTTATTAAGCACCGATCGTGAAGGCAACGTAGTATTAAAGGGTATCGAAGGTACCGTAACTCCGTACAACGGAACAGATTATACCTATTATGGTATTGCTGACTGTGAGGTTACCGAAAATGCTGATGGTACCGTATACTATGATTTCACTATGAGAGATGATCTTTTATTCTCTGATGGTACACCTATGACCATCGATGACGTAATCTTCTCTATGTATGTTTATGCTGATCCTACTTATGATGGAGCATCTACATTCTATGCACAGCCTATCTTAGGTATGGAAGAGTACAGAAGCGGTATGGATACTAAGGGTAACGTTATTTTTGCAGCAGGTAAGGATAATACTGACTTCTCTCTGTTTACACAGGAAGAGCAGGATGCTTACTGGGCAGCTATGCCTGAAGCAGGTGCAGCATTTGCACAGGATATCGTTGACTACTGTGTAAGCAACTATTCTGATTACCTCAGTGTTGTTGACAACAGCAATATTGCACTTGGTATGTATGTATGGGGCTTCGGTACTCCTAGCGAAGACGGAAAGACCATTACCGGCGCAGGTACAGGTACTGTATATAACTGTGCAGAGGTTACTGCAGCTGATTACTGGACAGAAATCGAAGCAGCATATGAATCTGATTATGCAGCAATTTCTGAAACAGAAGCAGCTAACAAGACTTTATTTGGATGCATGAGCGAAGTTCATCCTGAATTTGCTGTAGGTGTTAACACCGGCGATTCTGCTGCTAACATCGAAGGTATCCAGAAGACCGGCGACTACACCATGAGAGTTGTATTAGAGAAGGTTGATGCTACTGCAATTTATCATCTTCCTGTAACTGTAGCTCCTTTACACTACTATGGTGATGCAGCATTATTTGATTATGAAAACAACATGTTTGGTTTCCCTAAGGGTGACCTTTCAAGCGTAAAGGCTAAGACAACAGTTCCTCTTGGTGCAGGTCCTTATGTATTCGAAAGCTATGAGAATGGTGTTGTAACCTTCAAGGCTAACGAAAACTATTTCTTAGGATGTCCTGAAATTGAAACAATTTTATTCAAAGAGGTTGATGAAGCAGATAAGCTTACCGGTATTGTAGCTGGTACCTTTGATATTTCTGATCCTACTATGTCAGTAACTGTTCTTGACAACATTAAGGGATACAATACTAACGGAGAAATCACCGGAGATGTTCTTTACACAAGCCTTGTTGATAACCTTGGTTATGGTTATATCGGTATCAACGCAGACAACGTTAAGGTTGGCGATGATAAGGCAAGCGATGCTTCTAAGAACTTAAGAAAAGCATTTGCAACTCTGTTTGCTGCATATAGAGCAACAGCAGTTAACTCTTACTATGGTGAAATGGCTACTGTAATCCAGTATCCTATCTCCAATACCTCTTGGGCAGCTCCTAAGCCTGCTGATGAGGGATATCAGTTAGCATACTCTGTAGACGTAGACGGTAACTCTATTTACACAACAGATATGACTGATGAACAGATGTATGAAGCAGCATTACAGGCATCTATCGGATTCTTCAAGGCAGCCGGATATACCTGGGATGAAGCAAACGGTACATTTACTGCAGCTCCTGAAGGTGCTGAAATGGTTTATGAAGTAATCATTCCTGCTGACGGTGTTGGTAACCATCCTTCATTTGGTATCTTAACCGCAGCTAAGGAAGCTCTTGCAACTATCGGTATTACACTTGAGATCAATGACCCTTCAGATTCTAACTATATCTGGACCGTTCTTGAAGCAGGTGAAGGCGAGATGTTCGCAGCAGCTTGGGGTGCATCTGTTGACCCTGATATGTATCAGATTTATCATTCAAGCAACGTAGTTGGTTTGGAAGGTTCTACCGGTTCTAACCATTACGCAATTCAGGATCCTGAACTGGATGATCTGATCATGGCAGCTCGTAATAGTACAGACCAGTCTTATCGTAAGGCTACTTACAAGCAGTGTCTTGATATTATTATGGACTGGGGTGTTGAAATTCCTTCTTACCAGAGACAGAATGCAATCGTATTCAGCTCTGAAAGAGTAAATATGGATACTGTTACTCCTGATATTACTACATTCTGGGGATGGATGAACGACATCGAGAAGTTACAGATGAACTAATTTTTATTGAATCAATTATTGTTGGACAAGGGCCTGTGCAAGCAGGCTCTTGTCCCGACGATAATATAATCCAGGCAGTTATCTGCCTGCAGACTTATTTTCCGGTGTCTGGTATTTCAGATATTACCGGACGAAAGAAAATATAGGTGGTGTTTTATGAGCAAATTTATTGCAAAACGTTTGGCATTTAGTGTTGTCATTCTATTTTTTGTAACATTCATTATTTATGCGTTGGAGTGTTCATTACCATCAGGTTACATTGAAACAACAGCAAGACAGCTCGCAACTCTTCCCGGTACAACAAAGAGTGCACAGGATTGGATCAATGAGCTGAATGCACAGTATGGTATGGACAAGGGTATTGTACAAGGTTATTTTGTATGGCTTGGTAACAGTTTACGTGGTCAGTTCGGCGACAGCTGGAGTCAGACCATGCCGGTTACTGATTTATTTGATAAATGTATTTGGTACAGCTTTGTAATGGGCGCAATTGCTTTTGTTTTGGAAATTGTTATTGCGATTCCTTTGGGTGTAGTTGCAGCAAGAAAGCAGTACAGTATGACTGACTATACAGTTACTGTATTATCTTTGATCGGTATTTCCATGCCGACATTCTTTGTGGCTACCGTATTTAAGATGATCTTCTCTGTAGAGCTTGGCTGGTTTGAACTGGTAGGTATGCAGGGACGAAATTATGCTAATCTGGATCAATTCGGAAAATTCATGGATTTGGCGTCACATATGGTTTTACCTATTCTGACTCTTACTACAGTAAGTATCGGAAGCCTGATGCGTTATACCAGAACCAATATGTTGGAGGTATTGAATTCTGACTATATTCGTACAGCAAGAGCTAAAGGTTTGCCTGAGAATAAGGTTATCGGACGCCATGCATTTAGAAATACATTGATTCCTTTGGTAACCATTTTAGGTGGTTCCCTTCCCGGACTTTTCTCCGGTGCGTTAATTACTGAAACATTGTTTGCAATTCGTGGTATTGGTTATTATTCATACAACGCAATGGTAGGCGGTGATATTCCGTTTACAATGTTTTACTTGGCTTTTTCTGCGATTTTAACCTTATTAGGTAACTTGATTGCGGATATTCTTTACGCTGTGGTAGACCCCCGCGTGCGTGTTAACTAGGAGGCTGCAGAGATGAATAAGAAGAATTTTAATGAAGTTTTAAAACAGAGAGAGCTTGAAGAAGCAGGAGTAGCATCTGACGACGGCAGCATGTCTCTGGACAGTACAGAGCGTGTTAAGGTTCTTAGTCCCGGACAGCTGGTCTTCAAGAGATTTATCAATAATAAGCTGGCTATCGTAGGTAGTGCAATATTGATCTTTATGTTCCTGTTTGCATTCGTATTTCCTGTACTTTACCCATACAGCCAGACACAGATTTTCTATAAATATGACAAATCTGTTGTAAACTATGCAATGGCATCTGAAAGAAAAGAATATTCCCTGATGCAGTTTGATCCTGCAACAGAGATTCATTATTCCGTTAAGAATAATCTGACTGCTGCAATTAAGGAGATCCGTAATAACGGAACAGGAGAGCTCGCTTTAACTGATGATAATGGTGTGGGTTATCTTGTAAAAGAGAACAATGAGAATGTTTATTCTCTGTATTCCGCACCGAGAAAAGAAATCGGTACTGTAGCAAGTGAGATTAAGTATGCTGATTATAATGGTATATTGAAGAGCTTGAGCTATGCTGCAGGCTGTGCAGAGTTAGAGGGCTTTGAAGACGCACTCACAGCTGCAATTGCTGCAGGAAAGAAAGAGTTTTTTGTTGGTGACAGTGAGTTTGCTATTGAAGCAGGTAAGAAGCAGACCTATAAGATTTATGCTTTGGCAGGCGGTATGAGTTATGTAGCCGATTCATTAGGTGCTGATTTTGAAGCAATGGTAAATGAAAATCTGGAAACCGGTTCCTTTACCTTCAAGAATAAGAATTATGTTATTGTTGAGACGGAAGCAGGAAGCACTGTTTATGAAACCGGTAAGCAGGAAAAAATCGGATTTTTGACTAATTACGTTTTTGATGTATACGATGATACCTTTGTTGTTACTGATGAATTTAAATTGAATGCAATTGAATCAACAGTAGAAAACAATTCTTTTACTGCTGATGGTGTTAAATATTCCGTTGTAAAAGAAGATGAAGAAATGTATGTTTATGCTGCTGCAGATAAGTCTACACCAATAGCAGTTTTCTCCAATATGGTTATCCGTAATTATGACGGTACCGACAATCTGGAATTTGCCTTCAAAGAGAAGGTTCATGAGGTTGTAGAAGAGATGCAGGCTGCAGGTGTTACAGAGTCAAACTTTGTATGGAATCTGGCACAGGTAGACAGCGAAGGTAAGTATAATTATGATGAGAACGGTGCATTGATCAAAGAAGAATGCGAGATTAAGATCGCATTAAAGAATGATTCCTATGTTATGAGCTGTCCTCAGGTAACTTATCTGATTAATATTTATGAGGCACCTTCTTCACAGCATTGGTTTGGTACAGACGGAGACGGTATGGATGTTCTTGCACGTATGATGTATGGTGGTAGAGTATCTTTGATCTTCTGTTTTGTTACAATCATCATTGAAATGGTATTAGGTGTTATCATGGGTGGTATTGCAGGTTTCTTCGGAGGCTGGGTAGATAATATCATCATGAGAGCAGTAGATGTATTCTATTGTATTCCTTCCATGCCTATTTTGATTATTTTAGGTTCTGTGTTTGATTCATTAAAGATGGAACCTTATACCCGTGTTATGTGGATGATGGTAGTGCTTGGTATTCTTGGCTGGGCCGGTGTTGCACGTATGGTGCGTGGACAGATTCTGTCTTTACGTGAGCAGGAGTTCATGGTAGCGGCTGAAGCAGTCGGACTGAGAACCCGCCGTCGTATTTTCAGACATCTGGTTCCTAATGTAATGCCTCAGCTGATCGTAAGTGCATCTTCAGGTCTTGGCGGCATTATTATCACTGAGTCAACTTTGTCCTTCTTAGGTCTGGGTGTTAAGCATCCGCTTGCAACCTGGGGTACCATGATCAACTCTGTATCAACTGCAGAAGCCATGGTTCGTTATACCTATATCTGGATACCGGTTGGTATGTTGATTTGTTTAACAGTTATTGCATTTAACTTCGTTGGTGATGGTCTGCGTGATGCATTCGATCCTAAGATGAAACGATAGAAAGGGGTTTCGTAATGGCAGAAAAAAAGAAAAATTCATATATCTCCAGTAAGGAATCCGCTAAGATTTCTCGTTTCAACCGTAAGGTTACCAAGAAGCTGGAGAAAGAAAGAAACAAAAAGAAGGTAGAACCTTCTACTTATATGACAAATATGAAGAATAAGGACAATGTTGTAGAATTCGATAATGTTTGTTCTTACTTCTTTACTGATATCGGTACGGTAAAGGCTGTAGACGGAATTTCCTTTGATATTCCCAAATGTTCTACAGTAGGTATCGTAGGAGAGTCCGGTTGCGGTAAATCCGTAACCAGCTTATCCTTAATGCAGTTATTGCAGCGTCCTCATGGCCAGACTGTTGGCGGAGAAATCCGTTTTAATATGGGCAAAGAGGAAAATGGATTTGATGCTTACAACATTGTAAAAACTCCTACTGAGACAATGCAGCATATCCGTGGAAACAGAGTTTCCATGATCTTCCAGGAGCCTATGACCAGTTTGAATCCTGTATTCAGAATCGGTTTCCAGGTTGATGAGGTTATTTCTCTGCACAATCCTGAAATGAGTAAGGAAGATGTGAAGAAGAGAACTCTTGAAATGCTGGAGTTAGTTGGTATTGCAAATAAAGAAGGCGTATATGACATGTATCCTCATGAGTTGTCAGGAGGTATGCGTCAGCGTATTATGATTGCAATTGCATTGGCATGTGATCCTGAGCTGATCATTGCAGATGAGCCTACTACAGCATTGGATGTTACCATTCAGGCACAGATTTTGGATCTGTTAAAAGATCTGAAGGATAAGATCAACAGCTCCATCATGCTGATCACCCATGATCTGGGAGTAGTTGCAAACATGGCTGATTATGTAGTTGTTATGTATGCAGGCCGTGTAATCGAAAAAGGTACCGCAAAGGAAATCTTCAGTAATCCCTGCCATCCTTATACCATTGGTCTGATGAAGTCCAAGCCGGTTGTAGGAAAGAAGGTAGAAGAGCTGTATAACATCCCGGGCAGTGTACCGAATCCGATAAATATGCCGAATTATTGTTACTTCAAGGATAGATGCGAGATGTGCGTTGAGAAGTGTAATGGCGCATATCCTCCGGAAATCCGTATCAGTGATACTCATGTGGTTAGCTGTTATCGCTTCTTTGAAGAAGGCAAGGTATTAGGATATCCTCAATCTGTTGATGTTAAAACACTTATTTAAGGAGGAGACCGGACTATGAGAGAAAATAAAAATAATACTCAGGAGCCATTGGTTTCCAGAGAAGAATTAGCAGATAAGGACAATGTATTAATTGTCAAGAATTTAAAAAAGTACTTTCCAATCAAGAAAAGTATCATTTCTAAAAATAATAGTTATGTAAAGGCTGTTGACGGAGTTTCCTTTACCATCAAACGTGGTACCACTATGGGTCTGGTAGGTGAGTCCGGATGCGGTAAGTCAACCACAGGAAGAACCTTGCTCAGACTGCAGGACAAGACAGATGGAGAAGTGTATTTCAACGGACAGGAAATTTTCTCCCTGAATAAGGAAGAACTTAGAAAAATCCGTCCCAATATTCAGATCGTATTCCAGGATCCCTTTTCCAGTCTTTCTCCCAGACTTCCGGTTGGTGAAATTATCGGAGAAGGAGTAAGAGAGCACGGCATTGTTCCACCTGAGGAATTTGATGCATATATTACCAGAATTATGAAGGCTTGCGGTCTTCAGGAATATCATAAGGATCGTTATCCTCATGAATTCTCCGGCGGACAGAGACAGAGAATCTGTATTGCAAGAGCATTGGCATTAAATCCTGACTTTATTGTTTGTGATGAGCCTGTTTCTGCACTGGATGTTTCCATTCAGGCACAGATCATTAACCTGCTTCGTAAGCTTCAGAAGGAATTTAATCTGACTTACCTGTTCATTTCACACGACCTGTCAGTTGTAGAGCATATTTCTGATACCGTTGGTGTTATGTATCTTGGTAATATGGTTGAATATTCTGATACGGAGAAGCTGTTTGCAGCACCACTGCATCCTTATACAAAAGCTTTGTTCTCAGCTATTCCGATTCCGGATCCTGATTACAAAATGGAGCGTATTGTATTGGAAGGAAGCATTCCTTCTCCTGCAAATCCGCCTTCAGGATGTAAGTTCCATACCCGTTGCAGTGAATGTATGGAGATGTGTAAACATTGTGCACCTGAGTATCGTGAAGTGGAAGAGGGACATTATGTAGCCTGCCATTTGTACAATACTCCTGAAATGAATGCAGAATTTGAGAAGCAATATGAAAAATAATAAAACTGATAAGACCAAATTTGAAGATGACGGCAGAACAATTGCCAATATGAATGTAGAAGGTATGCCATGGTATAATCCTTCCAAGGATATGCCAAAGAGCAGCACCTCACAGAACTTTGGGGATTTGTCCGCAAAGGAAAAAAAGGCAATGATGCGAGGTATTCTTGCAGCTGCATTGCTTGTAGGTGCCATATTTTTAGGCGGAGCATTTTTGTTCATTTTGTTCTGTACAAAGGTTTGGTTTGCATAAGTAATTTAAAGGGACTGTTGCTCCATAGATGATTCATCTATGGAGCGGCAGTCCTTTTTTGTTTAAAAGAAGACTGGGAAAACGATTGTTTTGAAGCATTTATTTTGCCACTGCAGGATGGTAGGACAGTGTCTTTCGGAATATCCGTTCAATCATAAAATTTATATAAAAATGTTGCAGTACATTAACGCGTCATGGTATGATAGTGGTAATCATTTTATGAAAAAAGGAGGGCCATTGAATGGATCATAACAAATACTCAGAGATCACACCAAAGATATTGGAACTTGCAAAGATGACAGAAGAAGCCGGAATTATTGAAACAGAGCTTTTTACCAAGTATGATGTGAAACGTGGACTGCGTGACTTAAATGGTAAGGGTGTACTTGCAGGTCTGACACATATATCTGATATTCGTGCAACTGCGATGGTAAACGGAGAACAGGTACCTGCAGAGGGCGAATTGTTTTATCGCGGTTACAATGTAAAAGATCTGGTCAACGGTTTTACAAAGGATAAGCGTTTTGGTTTTGAAGAAGCAACTTATCTGCTCCTTTTTGATAAATTGCCTGCACAGGACGAATTAAAGGAATTTGTAGATATTCTTGCAGGATATCGTACTTTGCCGACCAGTTTTGTGCGTGATATTATCATGAAGGCACCCAGTAAGGATATGATGAATACGTTAGCAAGAAGTGTTCTTACATTGTATTCCTATGATGACAGGGCGGATGATACCTCTCTGCCCAATGTTTTAAGGCAATGCATGCAGCTAATCAGTCTTTTCCCACTTTTGGCAATATATGGATATCAGGCATACAGCCATTATCATGACGGAAACAGTCTTTACATTCATCAGCCAAAGCCGGAATATTCTACTGCAGAAAATATTTTACATATTTTAAGACCGGACAGTAAATTTACACCATTAGAAGCTTCCCTGCTTGATATAGCACTGGTATTGCATATGGAGCATGGTGGCGGTAACAATTCCACCTTTACAACACATGTGGTTACTTCTTCTTTAACAGATACCTATTCTACCATTGCAGCCGCACTCGGTTCCCTGAAGGGCCCCAGACATGGCGGTGCCAATATTAAGGTCGTTAAAATGTTTGAGGAGATGAAAACGGTTATTTCTGACTGGACGGATGAAGAAGAGGTAGGCAATTATTTGAGAAAATTATTGAATAAAGAGGCTTTTGATCATGCAGGTCTGATCTATGGCGTGGGACATGCTGTTTATTCAAAATCTGATCCCCGTGCAGAAATCTTTAAGGGATATGTAGAGAAGCTTTCCGTGGAAAAGGGCCTGGAAAAGGAATTTGCTCTTTATTCGCTTGTAGCACGTCTTGCTCCGCAGATCATTGCGGAAGAAAGAAAAATTTATAAGGGTGTAAGTATTAATGTGGACTTTTATTCCGGCTTTGTTTATGATATGCTTGATTTACCTATGGAATTGTATACGCCCATCTTTGCCATTGCACGTATTGCAGGATGGAGTGCGCATCGTCTTGAGGAGCTTGCCAATAACGGAAAGATCATCAGACCGGCATATAAACCGGTTTGCGAGGACAGAGAGTATGTTCCCATGAAGAAACGTTAAAGGTGCCTTCAGGATACCTTACAAAGACGGATACAGGTAAGGGAAGGAGCAGATATGGAAGTAAGAGACATGTTAAAAAAGGTAGATCATACCAGGCTGCAGCCATATTGTACATGGGAGGAGATCGCTATACTTTGCGAAGAGGCAATTGCCTATGAAACGGCTTCTGTATGTATTCCACCGACCTATGTAGAAAGAGTACATGAAACATATGGTGATGCATTGAATATTTGTACCGTCATCGGATTCCCTTTGGGCTATCAGGTAACAGAAGCAAAGGTTGCAGAGGCAGAGACAGCAATCAGACAGGGCTGTAAAGAGATTGATATGGTCATAAATCTCACAGATGTGAAGAACGGTCTGTTTGATAAGGTGGAGGAGGAAATCCGTACCATCAAAAGAGTATGCGGTACTCATATTTTAAAGGTAATCATTGAGACCTGTTATCTGTCAGAGGACGAAAAGATTGCTATGTGTGAGGTCGTGACAAGGGCAGGTGCAGATTATATCAAAACCTCCACGGGATTTGGTACAGGAGGCGCTACAGTGGAGGATGTATGTCTGTTTAAGGAGCATATTGGAAATGAGGTAAAGATTAAGGCTGCAGGAGGTGTGTCAAGTCTTGCAGATCTTAAGACATTTATTGAACTTGGCTGTGACCGTATCGGTACCTCCAGAGCTGTCGGATTATGTAAGAGTGAAATTACAGAGGGTTATTAAGGAGAAAGGATTTAGGTGAAAATAATGGAAAATATAGTGATTCAGGAAAGACTGAAGACACTTAGGGAAGGCATGCGGGAAGCAGGTATTGATTTTTATATGATGCCGACCGCCGATTTTCATAATTCAGAGTATGTAAATGATTATTTTAAGGTAAGAGAGTATTTCTGCGGATTTACAGGATCCAATGGTACCCTGGTAGTGTATCAGGAGGGTGCAGGACTCTGGACGGACGGCAGATACTTTATTCAGGCAGAAAATGAACTTGCAGGCACAGGAGTAACACTGTATCGAATGATGCAGGAGGGTGTGCCCACCATAGAAGAATTTTTAAAGGATACAATGCAGGAAGGCCAGACACTGGGTTTTGACGGCAGAGTGGTTTCCACAGGAATCGGTCTTGGCCTGGAGAAGGCATTGAAGGAGAAGAACATCCGTATTGCATATGAGCAGGATCTTGCAGGACAGCTTTGGATCGACAGACCTTTGCTGCCGGCAGGAGAGGTAAAGGTGCTTCCGGATGAAGTGGCAGGTTTAAGTTATGATGAAAAGCTTGCACAGGTCAGAAAAGAGATGGTTGCTGTTGGTGCAGAGGGATTTTTGCTTAGCAAGCTTGATGATCTGATGTGGCTGTTTAATATTCGAGGCTGCGATGTGGAATGTAATCCTGTTGCATTGAGCTATGCTTATATTACCCAAAAGGATGCTGTTTTATTTATCCAGGATAAGGCATTGACAGAGAATGTGAAGACATATCTTGCCGAGAAGAAGATCATCGTACAGGAATATGAGGATACCTTTTCTTATTTGAAATCCATGGACAAGGGAAATAAGGTTCTTGTGGATAAAAGATATTGCAGCTATGCTCTTTATAAGGTTGTATGCGATAAGCAGGAGATCATTGAAGAGAAGAATCCTACAGAGCTGTTAAAAGCAAAGAAAAATCCCATAGAGCTTAAAAACATGGAAGAGATCTACCTGAAGGACAGTGCGGCAGTTACCCGTTTCATTTATTGGCTGAAAACGAATATCACAAAAATGGAGATCACGGAGATTACTGCAGCAGATTATCTGGAGAAGCTTCGAAGAGAGATTCCGGAATTTTTGGATCTTTCCTTCCCGACTATTTCTGCTTATAAGGCAAATGCAGCTATGATGCATTATGACCCCACGCCAGAAAACCATGCAGTACTGGCACCGGAGGGAATGCTTCTTGTTGACTCGGGCGGACAATATATGGGTGGTACAACCGATATTACCAGAACAATCGTGCTTGGTGAGATTTCTGATGAGATCAAAAAGCATTATACTTTAACAGCGGCAGGTATGCTACAGCTGACACACGCAAGATGGCTGTATGGTTGTACGGGACGTAATCTGGATATTCTGGCAAGACAGCCCCTTTGGAATATCGATATAGATTATCAGTGCGGTACAGGACATGGTGTCGGATATATCCTGAATGTACATGAAGGCCCCCAAAGCTTAAGATGGCTTTTTAACGGAGTTGAGGCTGTGCTGGAAGAGGGAATGGATGTTACCAATGAGCCGGGCGTATACATTGCAGGCAGTCATGGTATTCGTATAGAGAATGTTATGGTAGTAAAGAAGGATACCAAAAATGAATACGGACAGTTTATGCATTTCGATACACTGACCTATGCGCCAATCGATCTGGATGCAATCGATGCAGCTTATCTGACGAAGGAACAGAAGGATTATCTGAACGAATATCATCAGAGCGTGTATGAAAAAATTTCTCCGTTTTTGAATGAAGAGGAAAAAGAATGGCTGAAGGATGCTACAAGAGCGATTTAAACGGGATATAATGTAAAAAGATTATAAAATCGCATTGTTTTTCATACAAAATATTGACGAAAAGAGCTTATATCTTGTATAATAAGCTAAATCAATTAGCGTGGGTATCTTTGGTGAATTTTGAAGTTTCTCATGCTGATAGAAAATAAAAAGAAAGAGGTTTTTACAGATGTCAAAGATTAATTTGGAACAGTATGGTATTACCGGCAGTACTGAAATTGTCTACAATCCTTCATACGAAACTTTATTCGAAGAAGAGACAAAAGCCGGCCTTGAAGGTTATGAAGTAGGACAGGAAACAGAGCTTGGTGCTGTAAATGTTATGACCGGTATCTATACAGGTCGTTCTCCTAAAGACAAGTATATCGTTATGGATGAGAATTCTAAGGATACTGTATGGTGGGATTCAGCAGAATATCACAATGACAACCATCCTATGTCTCAGGAAGTTTGGTCTACTTTAAAGGATATCGCAATGAAAGAGCTCTCTAACAAGAAATTATTCGTTGTAGATGCTTTCTGTGGTGCAAACGTTGATACCAGAATGGCAGTTCGTTTCATCGTTGAGGTTGCTTGGCAGGCTCATTTTGTAAAGAACATGTTCATTCAGCCTACAGAAGCTGAACTTGAGAACTTTGAGCCTGATTTCATTGTATACAATGCATCTAAGGCTAAAGTTGAGAACTATAAGGAATTAGGACTTAATTCTGAAACAGCTGTTGCATTCAACATCACCAGCAAGGAACAGGTTATCCTGAATACCTGGTATGGCGGTGAAATGAAGAAGGGTATGTTCTCTATGATGAACTATTACCTTCCTTTAAAGGGTATTGCTTCTATGCACTGTTCAGCAAATACTGACTTAAACGGCGAAAATACTGCAGTATTCTTCGGTCTGTCAGGAACAGGTAAGACCACATTATCAACAGATCCTAAGCGTCTTCTGATCGGTGACGACGAGCACGGCTGGGATGACAATGGTGTATTTAACTTTGAAGGCGGATGCTATGCTAAGGTTATTAACCTTGACAAGGATTCTGAGCCTGATATCTACAATGCAATCAAGCGTGACGCTCTGTTAGAGAACGTTACTGTAGATGCAGAAGGTAAGATTGATTTCGATGACGGCAGCGTAACCGAAAATACTCGTGTATCTTATCCTATCAATCATATTAATAATATTGTACGTCCGGTATCTGCAGCTCCTGCAGCAAAAGAAGTTATCTTCCTTTCAGCAGATGCATTTGGTGTACTTCCTCCTGTTTCAGTTCTTACACCTGAGCAGACCAAGTACTACTTCTTATCCGGATTTACTGCTAAGCTTGCAGGTAC
>CAYXQG010000018.1:0-14733 GCA_964467405.1 uncultured Acetatifactor sp.
TGCGCTGCCGACTCTGCTTCAAATACTGTTTTTTCTGTTGCGGAAGGAGCAATGGTTGCTTCCACTTCTGCCCTGCAGACATCACAGATCTGATCTCTGTTTATATCCTTATGAGATGCTTCTTCCATCCTGATATTATGTCCGCAAGTGCTTGCATGCCAATGGTTCAAGGCATCAGTGCTCCAGCTTTCTTCAAACAAATGAACATGAACGGGCTGTATTTCAATCTTGTCCATATTGGGGCAGGGACCTTCTGCATTGGTCAGAGTGATCGTATTTTCTCCTGCCTTTAATTCTATTACCGTGCTTACATCACGCAGCTGATTCCAGTTGCTACCCGGGCAGGAAAGCTCAATCGGAGTGCCGTCGTTCACGATCACCTGTGTCCGGCGTGCTGTATTATTGCTGTCCTTGCTTGCATAATAGACAACCAGCTTCACGCTGCCGGCTGATTCTGCCGAAACCGTATAGGTCAGGCTGCTGACACCTGCATCCATCAGGCCGATATTGCCTACCAGCTTACCGCCGGATGCCCAGCTCTTATTGTTCACGGTAGCAATGCTTTCATCAAACAAAGCCTCCTCTGCCTCATAAACCCGGCCTTCTTCCTTTAACGGAATCAGACCATTGTAGCTGATGCTTGCAATATTATTTCCGTAGATCACATAATCCTCATAATTTTCAGCTGTCAGAGTCACACCCCCAAGCTTCAGGTCTGTGATTCTTACATTGGTAACGGTCGCATCCTCCCTGCAGCCTCTGATCACGCCCTTTAATCCGCCGTAATTTTCGATGGAGCACCTGGTGATCTCCACGTTATTCACCGTTCCCACATTTGCTTCCTTGTCATAGGTCCAAACGACAAAGGGTGCGGAGCGGTACTGTCCGGTATCTCCCGGATTGGGGATCAATATTCTGTCCATCCGTACATCAATGAACCGGATATCCTCCCATACGCCTAAGCCCTCATCATGGGATACTGACATGGCGCGCTTTGCCTGTATGATATCAATATTGTTAAATTCAATGTTATAGGCATCCGATCTGGCCGCAACGCCGATCTTACAGCCTGCTCCTGCGCCTGCATAGCCGACACAGTCTTGAAATAAAATATGGCAGGTGTCCTTGCCACCATACTCTGCCTTGGGACAAAACACATCATCTCCGCAGATACCAAAGGAATCATAAACCGTTACATTACGGCTGGAGCAGAAATCATAGCCGTCCGTATGTACTACCTTGTAATCATCCAATATCTTCACATTGCTCATCTGAATATGATCACTGGTCTGTATATTGAAGGTCCAGCCGGTTGCATCCTTAAAGGCAATGCCGCTAAAGGTAATGCCGTCCGTATCATGAGCATCCACAATTCCTTTCCGGAAATCATCCCAGCCGTCCGGATAATATCCTGCAGGCTGTTCTCTGTTATCTACGCCGGGGCTTGCGATCTGCCCTCTCTTCAGTGCAAGGCCGACAGAGTTGGCATCGATCATACCATAACCGATGATTGCAAAATTGTCCGCCTGATCGATGAGAATATCTCTGCGGACAGCCTGCCTTCCGTTCTGGCCACTGTCTGCCCATACATAATCCGTACGTTTTCCGGAGCCGCGAAGCACTGCACCTTCATCCAAAAATAAGGTTACGTCAGCCCTGGCGTCCAAGGTGACAAATTTATAGGTTCCTGCCGGGAAATAAAGAGTACCGCCGCCTGCTGCACTCAACTCATCCATAGCATTCTGGATAATGGCAGAATTTTCCAAACCATCCGCCTCATCAAAGGGCATCCGGATCCCGCAGTCCATGATATTTACAACATTTTCTGCATTCAGATCCGGTTTCTCCAGTACCGGCTTGGGATCAGCGGCAATAAACAGCTGCTGTGTGATGCCGTCCACTGTCACCTCAACTACCATATATCTGGAGCCCTGCTGTTCCATTTCAAAGGTAAGGGTGTCCCCCGTTAGCTGTACATCCAGCCCATAGCTGTGAGGACTGACATTGTACTCGCTGATATTTCCCTTTAAGCTCTTTACCTGAAATACTGCAGTCCCTTCATAGGCAATATGGGCATAGTCATATCTGCCATTATAATAGGTTACTACATCTACCGGTGTTTCATTCACTGTTAATGCATATCTGTCACTGATCGTTTCATAATCATACTTTTCATATGCATGAAAATAGGAAGTCTCTGCCGCCTCTGCCACAGTTCTTCCATTCCATCCAAGCATTGCGGTTACTGCCAGTGCAAACAATATTCCGCAGATTTTCTTTCGTTGTTTTTTCATTCTTCCTCCCTGTAAGCCTCAGTTCTTATTGTGCCCCCATTATAACATCCTTCCAGGTTTCTGCACAGAAGTCAAAATACTCTAATTTATGCCTCTCCTTTTATGCTATTTGTCCAAGACAGGTAATTGCGAAAGTATGACTTGATTGATAATGTTAGTACAAAATGAACGATTCCTAAGGCGGTGATCGTCCGCGACCGGTCCTTAGCAAAGCGAGGTGTCAGCCGAAGCTGCGCTTAGTACCACTGTCAGCGGACGCTCAGCGAGAGCGTGCCGACGGGGAATTCGTTCTTTTGTACCAACAGAAATCAAAAAACTTGATACTTTCGCAATTACCTGTCTTTGCCCAATAAAATAAGAAAGGAGCTGTATACACAGCTCCTTTCTTATTTTATAAACCGCTTTTCACTTTAGCTTCCAAAAAATCTAAAAAATCCCCTTTTTGTGTCCCAAGCATCCGATCAGTCAGCATATAACCTCTTCCGCCATCCAAGGCAAGAATGATCATTTTGTACTCTTTTCTGATACCGCGGACACGATTCCATGTAACATGCGTTTTCTGTTCGCCCACTGTAATATGAATCCCTGTGTCGTTGATCTCATAGACCATGTTTGCCGGCAATGCCTTCACCTGCTTAGAGGCTCTGCGATAAATCGCAACGGGCTGGATCACCGGATAGACGATACAGCACAGCACCAGTAATGCCATCAACAGCTCCTGCTTCGGATCCCAGAATCTGATCGTCAGCAAAACGATTGCTACTGCGAATATTGCATTGCATACTCCAACCATGGAATGATAGATATTATACATGGAAAGCTTCCATATATCCCAGGTATTTATATTACTTTCAAATCGAAAATTCATGTAACAAAAGCCTCTCACTTATTTTTTACAGACCACCCTGATATCCGAACAGCCAAGGAATACCAAGACTGATTGCAGGAATAAAGGTAACCATTAACAATGCAATGATCATGCAGAGATAGAAAGGAAGAGTAGCCTTTACAAGTCTTTCCATCTTTACCTTACCAACTGCGGATCCGATAAAGAGAACGGAACCTACAGGAGGTGTTAACAAGCCGATTGCACAGTTCAGGATCAGCATGATACCATACTGGATCGGATCAATACCGATAGCAGTTGCGATAGGCAAAAGGATCGGTGTAGTGATCAAAATGATCGGTGCCATATCCATGATACAGCCAAGGAATAACAGGATCATATTGATCAAAAGTGCGATCAGGATCGGATTGTCGGTCAATCCGGTAATTGCCATAGCTGCCTTCTCCGGTACATGGAGAATGGTCAGACAATAACCAAAGATATTGGAGGTAGCGATCAGGATCATAACTACGGACAGTGTATCAATACACTCCTCTAATACCTTCCAAACGCCCTTCCAGTTAATTCCCTTATAAACATAAAGGCTGACAAATAAGCTGTAAATAACTGCAAATGCTGCAGATTCGGTTGCTGTAAACATACCAGCTACAACACCGATAACTACAATAACGATGGTCATCAACGCCCAGATAGAAACCTTCATCTGCTTCAGCACGTTGATGAGATTGAACTTATCACCTCTTGGATAGTTTCTCTTCACAGAAATGATATAAGCACCAACCATCAGGGATGCTGCAAGGAGTGCTCCGGGAAGATAACCTGCCAGGAATAAGCTTCCTACAGAGATACCGCCTGCTGCAGATGCATAAATAACCATGTTGTGGCTGGGAGGAACCAGCAGACCTTCACAAGAAGAAGTAATGGTCATTGCTGTTGCAAAATCATCATCATATCCGTTCTCAACCATCATGGGGATAATAATACTTCCTGTAGATGCGGTATCAGCAGCTGCTGAACCGGAAATACCACCGAAGAAGTAAGAATCCAGTACGTTAACCATTGCCAGACCGCCACGCATCCAGCCTACCAGTGAGTTTGCCAATGCGATCAGCTTCTCCGATATACCGCCCGTACCCATGAGACAGCCCATCGTAATAAAGAACGGAACTGCCATCAGGCTGAAGGAGCTAACGCCCTTAACCATCTGCTGACAAATCGTATTCAAAGGAAGTCCCATAGAAAGCAGACAGAAAATAGAAGAAATTGCTACTGCATAGGCAATAGGAAATCTCAAAATAATCATAACAAGGAAACTGCCAATTAATATAATTGTTGCTAATGTTTCTGCACTCATTATTTCTTCTCCTCCTTTACCCAAAATGCTTTTACATGTTCATAAGTGGCTTCAATCTCGAAGATTAACATTGCCACACCGGCTACGGGAACAGGGAAATATTTCCAGAATCTGGACAGCCAGGTCATGGTTGCATATGTACCCTTAGAACCAATAGTGGTCGCATACTGCCAGCCCACAACGATCATAACCACTGCAAGCAGGATAACACAAAGATCTGCTAAAAGATCCAGAACATTTAATACTTTTTTCGGCAGGTAGTTGTCAAATGCACTCATACGGATATGTGCATTTCTGGGAATTGCCAAAGCAGCTGACAATACTACCATATAAGCCATCAGGGTCAGGATCATTTCCTCCGCCCACAAGGGAAGGGGAATACCCTCCAGGGCCATCAGGAAAGTACCCTGTGCCCATGTCTGCTTAGGAATCAGAGAAATGTATCTCATCAATACACTGTAACAGGTAATGATAATATCCGCAATTAAAAGCAGCTTACATACAAAAAGCGTTACTTTATATGCAATATCATATACCGGTTCCACTTTGTCTAATTTTTCAAAAATTTTAGGCATACTTTCTTTCCTCCATTTTTTTGAAAGAAAGAGCACAGAGAGAACAGACTCCCTGTGCTCTAAACATCTTATCAGTAATGATTACTTCATATCAACGATCTGCTGATATAAATCTTCATATCCCTTAATGTTCTCAGCAACTACGTCAGCACAAGCATCTTTCCAAGGCTGAAGATCTGTTACTTCTACGAAGGTAACACCAGCTGCCACTAATTCATCAACAACCTTAGCTTCTGCACTTGCAGAAAGATCACGGTTGAAATCAGATGCATACTGTCCGGCTTCTGTTAACCAGCCCTGCTGCTCTTCTGTTAAAGAATCCCAAGCTTCATCAGTAATGATAACCTGGATAGCACCAAGAGTATGTCCGTCAAGAATCATGTAAGGAGCAACTTCATTGAATGCATTTGACTTGTAGTTAGCGATAGGCTGCTCTGCAGCTTCAGCTACACCTGTCTGTAATGCTGAATAAAGCTCTGTGAAGGATACGGATACAGGTGTTGCACCGATACCTTTTACAAGTGCCTGCATGATAGGGTCATCACCGATACGAAGCTGTACGCCGTTGAAGCTTTCAATACCGGTAATCTCTTTTGCAGAGAAGAAATGACGGAAGCCTTCTTCACCATAGAATAAGCCTCTTAAACCACTGCCGTTCTCATGGGGCTCTAACAGAAACTCGTCTGCAAGATCAGAATTTGCAAAGTTCCAGAAATGTTCACGGCTTTCAAATGTGAAAGGCAAAGATAATAACTTAGATTTCTCTCCGCCGTAGTTGGTAAGTGCAAATGCAGAAATACGGGACAGATCGATGGTGCCGCCGCCAGCCATCATGGTATCAAGTACGTCACCTTCAGCACCCAATACACCGCCGGCCTGGATATCGATAACGATCTGGCCGCCTGATAATTCTTCTACCTTCTCCTTAAATGCAGTTGCAGTCTGTCCAACGATGGAATCCAAAGGGTTAACCTCTGCATAAGTTAAGGTGATAGGTCCTTCCTGTTTCTTCTCTCCGCCGCATGCTGCAAGAGAAGCAACCATTGCTACACATAAAAGAGCAGCTAATACTTTCTTTTTCATAATAACGTCCTCCTTTGAAAAATAACTTTTCAGTTACCTCTATTATAGATAAATTGTACGAAGAAAAAAACAAGATTATTTTGATATCCTTAGTAAATTTTTAACATTTTGTTCATAAAAATTATGATTATTTTATTTTTTTGAGCCATTCTGACAAAGGCTTGCACAAAACAGCGGGCATTTTGCACGAAGTCCAACCAAATTCTTCTTTTTTTTGCACAAAAATGGTATCCCCCGTCTAAATTCCGGAGATCATATATTCTCCTTCCCGATACATCATCAAAAAGGGACGATGATCTCTCACCGTCCCTTACATGTTTACCGATTATTTCTTTCTAAGTTCGATCTTATCCAGATTCGGAGCCCACTCATCTACAGCACCATTGTCTAATCTGATGGCATTGCTTCCTGCATTCAGCTTCACCTCAATGGTCTTGGTCTTAACGGTATTCCAGTTGCTTCCTGAACATTCTACCTTTACGGAGCTGCCGTTATTGACAGTTGCATAGAAGTTACGGTTACCATTTAACAGATAATAGATATCCAGGTAATAGGTACCGCCTTCTGCTACATTTACATTAAAGGTAACCTTGCCGTTGGCCTTGCCGTCACCACCGATATTGCCTACCATCTTGCCGTTGGAGCAGATGCTCTTACTTACTACTTCCGCACCGCCTGCTACGGTAGCATTTTCTGCTTCGTATACGGTCTGTGCCTTGGTTAACTGGATCTTATCCAGGTTAGGAGCCCACTGATCTACAGCACCATTGTCTAATCTGATCTCATTATCACCCTTATTTAAGGATACCTGAATCGTAGTGGTCTTTACTGCATTCCAGTTGCTTCCTGTACATTTTACTTCTACATTATTGCCGTTATTTACGGTTGCGTAGAAGCTTCGTGTACCGTTTAACAGATAGTAAATGGTCATATCATAGGTACCTGCACTGGCTACGTTTACCTTGAAGGTAACCTTACCATTGGTCTTGCCGTCACCGCCGATATTGCCTACCATCTTGCCGTTGGAGCAGATGCTCTTACTTACTACCTCTGCACCGCCTGCTACGGTAGCATTTTCTGCCTCATATACACCATTGCTGCTTGAAGAGCTTGAGCTTGATCCTGAGCTTGAAGAACCGCTTGTCTTGTAAACAACGTTGGAAATATAAGAGCCATGATTTACATAATCTTTATAATTGCTTGAAGTAATTGTTTTGCCTGCAATCTTTAAGTTGGTGAAGGTAACGTTCTTAACCCATGAATTAGCACCTTCAGAACCCTGTACGATACAAGGATATTTGCTGTTAAAGGTTTCAAATGTACAGTTGGTTACATCTACATTATCAACTACGGAGCCATTGTTTCCGCCGCTGTTGCGTGTCCAGATAACAAAAGGTGCTGCTCTGAACTGTCCGCTGCTGCCGGTATGTGTATTCAGCTTCTCTGTGCGGATATCTTCAAATACGATATCATAGAAGCTTCCGTTACCGGTATCATGTGCTACTGTAAATCCTCTGTAGCCCTGGATAACATCGATATCCTTGAATACAATGTTAACAGTCTTTTCTCTTGCCTGCATACCTACCTTACAGCCGGCGCCGCCGTGTGCAAATGCAACACAGTTTTCAATATAATAATTCTTCATCACACTGCCTTCGTAGCTTGACTTAGGACAATATACGTCATCGCCGCAGATACCGAAGCAGTTCTTGATGGTAACATCCTGACAGGATACAAAATCATAACCGTCTGTGTGGATGAATTTGTAATCTGCCAATAACTTAACATTTTCAATAGTAATATTCTTAGATTTCTCTACGCAGAAGGTCCAACCTGCAGAATCCTTCACAGTAACGCCCTTCATAAAGAAGCCGGTTGCACCGTTGCCGTCGATGATACCCTTTCTGAAATCATCCCAGCCGTCCTTACCGTTGGTTCCTTTATCCTTAACCAGTGCAATAGAGTTACCGTCGATCACACCGCTTCCTACGATACCGAAATTCTTAGAGTTGTTGGCATCAATATCACGTCTTCCCTGACGACCGTTAGAACCGGAATCGTTCCAGGTATAATCGTTTCTGTTGCCTGAGCCTCTCAAGAAAGCGCCTTCTGCCAGATACAGGGTAACATTGTCCCTGCCGTCCAGGTAAACGATCTTATAGGTTCCCTTCGGCACATATACGGTACCGCCGCCTGCCTTGCTCACATCATCAATAGCCTTCTGGATGGCATCGGATGCATATTTCTTACCTGTATTATCTGCATTGTAAGGAGATTTGGTAACATCAACTACTCTGCTGACATCCAGATAACCGGTATAATCAAGCTTGGGATCTGCAGCAATGACCATAAGCTTTTCCTTGCCGCCTACAGTTGCTCTGATCACAATATATCTGCCCTTATCCTGCTTTAAGCTAAACTTCAGGGTAGCTCCTGATTTTGTAACATTCATGCCGTAGCTGTGGGGGCTGACATTATAGCTGGAAATATCTCCGCCCAGGGATTTTACTTCGAAGGATGCTGTTCCTTCATATGCAAGATGTGCATATGCGAACTCACCACCCCTGCCTTCAAAGTAGGTTACTACGTCAACAGTTTTTCCGTCCACCTTTAATGAAAAGTCATCGCTGGTTGTTTCATAAGATGCCTTATCATACGCATTAAAGTTTGTAGCTGCCTTTGCCTCTACATTTGCTCCTGCAAAAACAACAGCTGCCATAGCAAATGCCGTTGCCGTTTTTGCAAATAACTTTACTAAACCCTTCATAAAACCCTCCTTAAAAAACGTTTTCTTACCTGCGTATACAGTTATACCACATTTTGTTTGTGTGAGAGTATGAAAAATCTATGGATTTTTATGTAATATTTTGGGTTTTTTATCTGTTTTCATAGTTTATTTATAACTTTTTATGTTAATTGTATGCAATTGTCTAAAATTTATCATTATTTATTCGTCATATTGACGAATAAATTCATTTTTTTAACTTTAAACGGTATCTGGGCTAAAAGAATCGCGCAAAATATCAGGCCACAGCCCAAAAGCTCCCTCCCCGACAATGCCTGATGCAGGATCAGCCAGCCTGCAAGGGCAGAAAAAACGGACTCCAGGCTTAAGATCAGGGATGCAACCGTTGGATTGAAATCCTTTTGCCCGATGATCTGTAAGGTATATGCCACACCGCTTGACAACACACCTGCATAGGCAATAGGCTTCCACGCTGCCAGAATATCTGCCATATCCGTAGTTTCCGTAAAAATCATGATGATGCCGGACAAGATTCCGCATACAAAAAACTGGAGGCAGGACAGCTTCACTCCGTCCACCTTCGGCGAAAAATGATCTATGATCAGAATGTGTACCGAAAAAAGAAAAGCAGAGCCAAGCAGATAAATATCCGCCAGTTCCGGTCTGAGACCACCCTTTGTGCTTAACAGATAAAAGCCTGCAAGGGCAATAAACACTCCTAACCACACCTGTATGCCGCATTTTCTTTTAAAAAACAAGCCCATCACAGGTACTATCACAATATATAGGGCCGTAATAAAGCCCGCCTTACCCACAGTTGTATGCAGAATGCCCACCTGCTGCAAATTGGAAGCCATACAAAGCACAATACCGCAGCAAATACCGCCCACAAGCAGACTCCTTCTGTCCTGAGGCTGTTTTTCGCCGGTCTGTGACTCCTGCCTTCCTTTCCATTTATTTAAAATGCTGATACAGGGAATCAGTACCAGGCCGCCAAGGATATTTCTCACGCAGGTAAAGGTAAATGGGCCTATATGCTCCATTCCGACACTTTGGGCCACAAAGGCCGCTCCCCATATAACAGCAGTGATCAACAACAAAATGGATTTTTCCCAGTTTTTTCTCTTCATCTTCTTTCTTCCTATTCGTATTCTGTTTCGGCTGTTCGACCTGTATATGCCCTCCTGTAAGCCGCATCCGCCGGATACAGCTTACAGCACCGGTCTTCGCCGACCTTTCTATGTTATATGGTAACTGCCTTGCTGTCAATTGCCTCCTGCCGGTTCTCATTGGACTATTTATTGAAAAACATCTCTTTTTATTGTATAATAGGGAAAAGCGCATTTTTAAAGAATGCAAAAATCTCTGTCCCAAGGGACAGCTGCACATACCAGGAGGAAATATCATGAACAACGAACCGCTTACCTTTTACCCGGCACATCCTTCCGATCAGAAAACTCATCGGATTGAAACTGCTGCCATGCCGGCTTTGGAACAGACCGCACCTTTTCCGGTAAAAACACTTTGCAATGAATTTGCTGCAGATGCAGAACGCTTCTTTGCCAAATATGTGGACAAACGCTTTTCCGTTACCGGAATTGCCAAGAAAGTCGGTCCCGACATCCATAACAAGCCTTCTATTGAAATTTCAGACAGCATAGACGGCCAAACCTATGCCCTTACGATTTTTCCCACCAAAGACCATTATGACAAGGTAAAGGTCGGAGATACGGTAACCGTCCGGGCCAATTATCTTGTTATGAGCAACCATTACGGCACTGTTATGAAATTCAGCGAATTGGAATCCGTTACAAGATAATCCAAAAGAAGATCCGTGGGCACAGCCTGTTTCCACAGATCTGTAAATGAGGAAGAATTTATGAAAGAAAATGAACCCATCCTGCTCCAATATCCCTTGTTTGACGGTACACAGGTACTGGAGCAGGCCTTAGTAGAAATAAAAAATGGCAAGATCACTGATATAAGGGAGGCCGCACATACAGATTCTGACTGCTTTCTGATGCCCGGACTGATCGATGCCCATACACACATGGGTACCCCGAGACAGGTCTCTGCCATGCTTGCAAACGGCATCACTGCCACCTGCGATGTAGCTGCATCCCCTTCCCTGCTTGAAGTGGCTGCTCCATTTACCATCCTTTCCTCCGCCGGAATGACAATGGGTACCTTAAACGGCAGGACCTATGTGCAAAAAGCCATAGAAGCCGGCGCCGTCTATATTAAGGTGCTGCTTATGGAGCCCAATCTGATGCCAAAGGCCGTGCTGAAAAGCATCTGTCAGACCGCCCATGACAACAGCCTTAAGGTAGCTGTTCATGCCACCTCTGTAAAGGCTGTGCAAATGGCTGTAGACTGCGGTGCAGATATTCTGCTCCATGTACCTATGAAGGAGGCCTTCCCCCAAAAGCTGGCAGAAACCATTGCAGAACAAAAGATTGCTTCGGCACCCACCCTTGTAATGATGGATGCCTTTGCCCACAGCAACAGAAACGGATACCGTCCTGAGCATTTCCAAAATGCACTGGATGCTGTTTCCCTGCTCCACAAATGCGGGGTTCTCATCCTTGCTGCCACGGATGCCAATAACGGTTCCTTTGCTCCCGCCGTAGAATACGGTACTTCCCTACACCGGGAAATGGAGCTTTTGGTGCACTGCGGCATGACACCAACGCAAGTCCTTGCAAGCGCCACCTCCAATGTGGCAAAAGCCTTCGGCAACAAAGAACTTGGGTCAATCGCAGTCGGCAAACGGGCTGTCCTGCTGCTTCTGGAAGGCCGTCCGGACCACAATATAACCGATACAAAAAAAATCAAACAGATATGGATCGACGGACAGCCGATCCTGTGAGGTGACAGATCATGAAGATAATTACCATCGAAGAACATCTTGGCGGTGCTCCGATCAACAAATACCTGGCCAAATATACCGCAAAGGATGCACCCTATACACCTATGGCACATCAGCCCGGACGCCCTTATGAGGCAGATGCCGAGCTTTTTGACGACCTGGACAAGCGCCGCATCGAGGACATGGATCAATACGGCATCACCAGGCAGATCCTTTCCTGCCCATCCAAATCCCAGCTTCTGCCTGCTGCAGAAGCGCCCTCCATTGTAGCGGAAACCAATGATTACATTGCAGGGATCGTCCAAAAACATCCTGACCGTTACGGCGCCTTTGCACTTCTGCCCTGGTCAGCTCCCGATGCAGCTGCCAAAGAGGCTGCCCGCATCAAAAAGCTGGGCTTTCAGGGCATCCTCCTTGCCGGAAGAGCTTCAGGCGGCACTGCCTTTCTTGATGACCAATGCTACCTGCCCATTCTGGAAGCCTGTGAAGCACTGGCGCTTCCCATTTATGTGCATCCGGGTGCACCCTTAAAATCCGTGCAGGAGCCGTACTACGGTGGCCTTGGTGATGAAATAAGTGCCCGCCTGTCCCTCCATGGCTGGGGCTGGCACAACGAAGCAGGCATTCAGGTTCTTCGTACCATTCTTGCCGGACGCTTTGACCGTTTCCCCGGTCTACAGCTGATCGCCGGCCACTGGGGCGAAATGCTGCCCTTCTTCCTTTCCCGCTTAGACCAGTCCATGCCGCAGTTTGTTACAAAGCTTGAACGGACCGTAACCGAAACCTTCCGGCAAAACGTCTATGTGACACCAAGTGGTATTTTTGATTATCCCCAGTTGAAATTCTGCATGGAAGTGCTGGGTGCGGACAGGATCCTTCATTCCGTTGACTGCCCCTTTATCAGCAATGAAGGAGCGAAGCCTTTTCTCGAAAATGCTCCCATCAGTCAGTACGAAAAAGAGCTGATCGCGTACAAAAACGCAGAACAGCTCTTAGGATTATAATATTTCGTTTATTATTTCTGTTGCCCGTGGTATTGTTCTCAGTGATATCCTGCTCCTGCCGGCCATTGCCTCCGCAGCCTCCATCCGGTTTGACATGCCGATCACAGAGTTGATCGTTGCCATTTTCGTAATCGTGACGGATGCTGCGCTATACCAAAGAGCTGCCTGACGGGTGGGAAAGGTTACGGTCGTAAATTTGTATCCGGATCCATCAAAATATCCTGTATACGCCTTCTGAACTGAGCATCGTCAAAGTATACCTTGTGACTGCCAAATGTGGTAATAAATGAATACAGCTCTTTTACAGCACTTTCCAAGTCCCGGTTGATAAGTATCTGATCATAATTCACCATCATTTTGCTTTCATCAATTGCAGAATTTAATCGGGAAATAATTTTATCCTTCGTCTCGGTATTCCTTCCTACTAATTTTTTTACCAGAGAATCGGCATAATCTGCAATAAATATGCTATGAATTTTGCTACGGTCAAAAAAACCGCTTTGTACCACCTGCACAAAACCGTTGGGGTCAATTTCTGCAATGGGCATTTTACCTTCGTCAAGAATTCTCATTACATCACTGACAGGGGTACCATAAAATTTGCTGGAATAACAGTTATATTCAAGAAAGGCATTTTCTGAAATAAGGGTACCAAATTCATCATCTGATAAAAATGTATAATAATCATCATCATTTCTCTTATCACGAGTTGTGCAGGAGCGTACCATTTCCGCCCCCGGAAATTCCTGCAGAACTCGCTTGAGCAATGTTCCCTTTCCCACTCCTGAGAAACCGGATACAATCACAATTTGCTTTTCCATAATTTACCTCCGAAGAAAAACCGTATATTTTCCCGGCAAAAGCTTTCCTTCCGCCGTCACGATTTTCTTCCATCTAAATATTATCCATGATCCAATCCTTTAATATACCGCAGCATTCTCTGAGTACATTATTCGCAAGATATAATGTATTCGACCTTGCTGCTATGCCGCAAACGCTCTCCATGCCCTGTTTTTCTGCGATTTTGACTGCTCTGAATACATGAAAATTATTTGTCACAATCCCCACGGTGTCATAAGACTCTTCCATCAGTTTCTTGCTGTATCTGATATTTTCCGCAGTATTGACTGATTGATCTTCCAAGAGGATACGTTCGGCAGCAATTCCTTTTTCTGTTAAGTAATTCGCCATCCCCTCAGCTTCCGAAAATGGTTCATTTGCGCCTTTGCCGCCTGAGACAATGCAAAGCGTATCCGGATTTGCATTCAGATAATCGACCGCCGTATCCAGCCTGTATTTGAGCACCACGCTTGGTCCATCCTCCCGAACCTGTGCTCCGAGAACAATGATATAATCAAGCTTCGGCTGGCCGGAAGCAAAAAAGGTTCCGCCGATCAGGCTGCAGCAGATCATCAAAACGATAGCTCCCATTCCTACCAGCGTGCCAAAGACGGGTATGCACTTTTTGTGCAAAGTGAAAAACTTTTTATAAACAAGTGCGCCCCAAAAGAAGAAAAAGACAGCGATTGCTTCCCAAAGCAGCCAGAATATTGTTCCGGATCCCACCTGCAGAACCAAAATCCCATATAAAGCCGATAAAATTCCCAGAACCATCAGGATGTACTTTCCCATTCTCTCTTCCTTCCTGCGGCCGGCCATCTCTATGAACCCACCACTTCACATTTTCTATTCCGTATATTCTGTCCATTCCTTCTCACCGAAGCTCTTCTCTCTGCTGCAGCCATTCAATCCCATAATAGCAATTCCATGAATCTCTTTGCCTTCTAACTGCATTCTTATCCCCTCTGCTATCTTTTCGTTGACATCTTTTTCTTCACTTCCGTATGTCCACCCAAACCTATCATCACTCTTTGCAAGTTCCGCTTCAGTTGACATGTTTTGTCCCGGCACTCGGCACACTGCAATATTTTATTAGAACCACTCCAAAAACGTTCCGGATG
>CAYXQG010000019.1:0-14649 GCA_964467405.1 uncultured Acetatifactor sp.
CGTCCTCTCCAGAAATTGCCGCCGCCGATAACGATACCAACCTGGATTCCGTCATCCACCAACTGCTTCACCTGCAGAGCCACTCCTCTGACAGTATCCTCATCAAAGCCCGTCTTCTTGTCCCCTGCAAGGGCTTCACCGCTTAATTTCAACATAATTCTTTTCATATTTGTTCTCCTCATGCCCGTGTTGTTATTCATTTACATGTTCTTAACACGAAAAGGGCCTGCTTGCAAAAATAACTATTCTGCCGTTTACCTGTCTTCGCCCTTTTCGCATATTGTACCATATTTCAGCCTCTTATAAAAGAGATAAATTTACATGTTTCATAAAATATTAATACTTTTACGAATCACATCCCGGTTTGCATAACTGACTTTTTTCATGGGATAGCGTCCCAGAATCTGTGTATTAAAAAACAGATCCATATTCTGAGCTCCCTTTAAAGCATACCATATATCCTCCGGCACATCAAAATACTGACTGATTGTCTTTTCCCCTGCAAACTGAAGCTCTAAAAGCTTCCTTAACGGACAATAGTCAATTGCGGTAATTGTATCATTGGCTATTCTCTGAAGCATTCTTATTCCCCTTTATCTTTATTCCCGCCCCGATACAAAAGCCCCAAGAAACATATACTTTCATACATTTCTTAGGGCTCCCGTGCTTTTGACATATGTTTTTTCTTCATCGGTACCTCCTTGCTTATACTCAAATTAAACCATTGATTCAAGGAAGTCATACCTTTTTACTTTTAGATCAAACGCTGTTCATTGATCACTAACCTGAAGGACAATCCCAGCTTTTCAGCTGCTTTTCTGCACAGGATCATACGATTCAGGAATATCTCAAAATAATCCATCACCGTACACATCTGTGTTTCAATGGTCAGATTCAGGGTAATATGGGATTCTTTTTCAATCTCCACACTGCTTTTTTTCACGGAATAATTCACTCTGTCATGAATATCAAAATTGGCAAAATCCTGGTTTCTCACACGGGTATAACGAACATCCGTCTTATCCGCCAAAATCAAAGCCGCAGCTACCGCATTCACAGGATAAGCCGTTGACTCATCATGATTACCGATTGCCGTGATAATTGTGGCAATATCCTCCGGATCTGCTCCCATCTTGTCCAGAATACGAAATGCCATAACGGCACCTGACTGGGCGTGGTCCTGACGGTTGATCACGTTGCCTATATCGTGCAGATATCCTGCCATCCTGGCAAGCTCAGCTTCCCTCTCACTATATCCTAAGGTCAGTAAAATCCTGCTTGCAAGCTCTGCCACCTTTGTAACATGGGCGAAGCTGTGCTCCGTATATCCCAATGCGATCAATGACTCATCTGCTTTCTGTATATATGTTTTAATCGCATCGTTCTCTTTCAAATCCTGATAAGTAATCTTCATAGCTTCCTCCAAATCTTTACAGTCCTTATTTATTTTAGCACACCTTTTCTGCTTAGGAAAGTCTGATTATGTAAACAAAAATCAGGATTATGTAAAAATTTCATAAATTTACGAATCTTTAACAAAACTTAATCGGTTTTTATGCTATACTTAATACCAACACAATTAGAGAGGTGACCATATTGCAATTTATTCAATCAAAATTCAAAGAAAAAATGACCGAAACCTTAAAGGCAGTCCTCCCTATACTGGCGATCGTTCTGCTGCTGTGTTTTTCCATAGCACCGATACCCCCCAGTATACTAATGAGTTTTCTCGTAGGCGCTGTACTTTTGATACTCGGAATGATGCTTTTTAATGTAGGCGTAGAGCTGTCCATGACACCCATAGGAGAACGGGTGGGATCTATTATGACCAGATCCAAAAATCTGTTTGTGGTTATTATCGTCAGCTTTATCATGGGATTTGTGATCACCATTTCAGAGCCCGATCTGCAGGTGCTGGCACAGCAGGTACCCTCCATTCCCAATTTGGTTCTGATCCTGGCAGTTGCCTTAGGTGTAGCAGCTTTTCTGGTATTTGCCATACTGCGTATGCTCTTTGGCATCCCCCTGTCCCATATGCTTTTGATTTTTTACTCCATTATCTTCATACTGGCAGCCTTTGTTCCCCAAAGCTTCTTGGCAATTGCCTTTGACTCCGGCGGTGTTACAACAGGTCCTATGACAGTTCCCTTTATCATGTCCTTTGGTATCGGTATTGCTTCGATCAGAAGTGATAAGCATGCCGCAGACGACAGCTTTGGTCTGGTTTCCATGTGTTCCATCGGACCGATCATGGCTGTATTGATCCTGGGAATGATCTACAATCCGGCTTCCACGGAGCAGGTATCCGAAGCGATCCCGGTAATCGATAATACGGTAGATCTGTGGAGATTGTTTGCAGTTGAGCTTCCTACCTATTTAGAAGAAATGGCTCTCTCCATTCTGCCCATTGTTTTCTTCTTCGGAATCTTCCAGCTGCTTTCAAGGGATATCAACAAACGTTCCCTGATCAAGATCGGCATCGGACTTGTATATACCTACATAGGACTTGTCCTTTTCCTGACCGGAGTTAATGTAGGCTTCATGCCTGCCGGCAACTATCTGGGTCAGACCATCGCAGGACTTTCCTTCTCCTGGATCATTGTTCCCATCGGCATGATCATCGGTTACTTTATCGTAAAAGCAGAGCCGGCAGTATTTGTACTGACCAAGCAGGTTGAAGAGATGACCTCCGGTGCAATCTCTGCATCTGCCATGAATACAAGCTTATCCATCGGTGTTTCCGTATCCGTAGGTCTTGCTATGATCCGTGTATTGACCGGTATATCCATTCTGTGGTTTCTGATACCCGGGTACGCAGTTGCACTGATCATCACCTTTTTCGTTCCGAAAATTTTTACGGCAATCGCCTTTGACTCCGGCGGTGTTGCCTCAGGTCCTATGACAGCCACCTTCCTGCTTCCCTTTGCAATGGGTGCCTGCGAAGCGCTTGGCGGCAATATCATCACAGATGCCTTCGGTATTGTGGCTATGGTAGCCATGACCCCTTTGATCACCATTCAGGTCATGGGACTGATCTGCAAATTAAAGGAACGTCATCCGCATGCAGAAACGGCTGCTATGGATACTTATGGTGATATGGAAATCATCGAACTGTAACAGGCACAATCCAATCTATATAGAAACGAGGATACTATGAGCAATATTTATTTGATGACAACGATCGTTGACAGAAAAATCGTAAATAAGTATTCGGACTTGTTCGAAGAAAACAATCTGCATGTCATGTTCTTATCCCTTGGACACGGCACTGCAGCCAATGAAATATTAGACTATCTTGGTCTGGAAGCCAATGAAAAGGCTGTTATCTTCTCTGTCATAGAAGAGCATTCCTGGACCGCCATAAAAAGACAATTGGAAAAGAAGTTAAGAATTGACGCTCCCGGAGGGGGAATCGCATTTATCGTTCCCCTAAGCAGTATCGGCGGCAGAAAAACATTACAATATCTTTTAGAAAGTCAGGATTATCAAAAAGCGGAGGAATCTACCTTGAAAGAAACAAATCACGAATTAGTAATTGTTATTGCAGAGCAGGGATATAATGAAAAAATCATGGATGCAGCCAGAGAAGCGGGTGCTTACGGCGGAACCGTGATCCACGCCAAGGGAACCGGCAAGGAAGCTGCCGAGAAATTCCTTGGGGTATCACTTGCTACCGAAAAAGAGATCATCTTTATCGTAACAAAAACAGAATTAAAAAATAATATCATGCAAAGCATCATGAAAAATGCAGGACCTGATACCAAGGCAAAGGCTATCACCTTCTCCCTTCCGGTAACTGATACTGCAGGACTGAAATTAATCGAAGATTAACAAATAAAAACCTAAGGTATACGATGGCATCCGAAAACTGCGGTATCCATCAATATCCTTAGGTTTTTTTATCTCTATAATACCTTTTTTTGCTGCAGCTTATCATATGCAGCTTCCATCAGTATAAAAAAGGCCTGTCCCTCTGCTGCTGTACCCGGTGCATCAAAATGCGGAATTGCAGCCACGTTTCTTACCAGTCCATACGCATCCACCTGGGCTATTGCCGCCTCTCTTGCCCTGTCTGCAGCCTCCAGCATACTTTCAGCAAGCCAGCCTTCTGCCACACCTCGATAGATCGTATATGCAAACATCTGTCCGCAATTCACTTCCTTGAAGCTGTTTTTATCATCCAAAATGTCATGGAACAGTCCGTCCTCCTCCTGCAGAGGCAGTACAGCTTCCAAAATCGTCTGCACCCGTTTTATCAAAAGTGCCCTCTCCTTCTCATACTCCTTAGGAAGCAGGGCTATCACACGCGCCATGCCTGCCGTTGCCCAGCCATTTCCCACACCCCAGAACAGCTTACGGGTATATACCTTCTCCTCATCATCCCATCTGTGATAGAGAAGCTTCTTTTCCTTGTCAAACAAGGCCTCCCAATACCCGTTGCACTGGCAGACTGCCTCTTTCCAGTATCCGCCTCTTGCAAGCATCGGCGGAAGCATATAAAAAGAATCCACCCAGAATTCGGGACGGCTGTCCAAATGGTAAACAACGCCATCCGCATTACGGGTTGCCTTTGTCAAAGCCCAGTCAAACAGCTTCTCCTTGGCCTTCAACAGATCCGGCTCCTTTGTTTTCTCGCAGGCATAGATCAGGGCTTCTCCAATCGCGCAGGGATCCGTACAGGCTCCGGCAGGTCCGATCTGGGCGCATCGTCCGTCTTCTCTCTGCCGATGTGCTCCTTCCATAGCCATCAGGATTGCAATCTCCTCATCCCCTGACTCCAAAAATGCCTGTGCCAAAGTTCCCTGTTCCCAGTTATGCCTCTGCATAGCCAGGGCTGCCGTCTTTACCGCATCTAATGTAGTCATAATACTCTCCTTCAGAAATTTATTCTAATATCTTCTCTAACATACTGACTCTGTTAAACGGGAAGGAAAAATAATATCCGTCTGCGAAATCATCCGTAAGAGCCATCATTTCCCTGGCTAACATAATTCCGGCCTGTTCTCCCTCTTCTCTGGTCATATCCTCCCGGTACCGTGACAAAACTTCGTCCGTCACGTCAATGCCTGTCATTTCATTTTTCATAAAGGATGCATTTTTCAGACTGACAAAGGGCATAATACCACACAGAATACGTGCTCCCGTCTCCTGTTTGATATATCTGACACGTTCTGCACTTTCCTTCGTGGAAACAGGCTGTGTCAAAAAGAAGCCTGCTCCTGCCTCCATCTTTTTCTTCACACGTCCGATCTCCACCTCCAGGTTTCTACGCCCCTGATTGATCGCACCGCCATAGCAGATCGGTGCTGTCACAAACTGTTCCTCATTCATATCATTCAGCAAACGCATCAAACCAACGGAATCAAAATTAAAGACACTCTTTACACTGTTACGTACAATGGATGGGATGGGATCTCCTGTAATCACCAAAAAATTATAAATGTGATTGATATGTGCCCCTAGGAGCTGGGAACGCATAGCGATCGCATTCTTATCACGGCAGCAAATATGGGGCATAACACACATACCTGTTTCTCTTGCTACCTTTTCGGCCATCAGTATGGAGTCTGCTCTGGTTCGTCCTGATGGCGAATCAGGAAAAGTAAGTACATCCACACCGCTTTTACGAAGTAAATATGCCGCGTCCATTATCTTCTCATCATCACAGCCAAGAGGAGGGGCAAGCTCTACCGCGATCAGCTTCTTTCCCTCTTTACCTGTCCAAAAAGAATGATCCTCTCTGCAGACAGGTTCTTCCTTAACAACAGCTGCATCAGCTGCCTTTGCAGGCTGCAGAAGGGACACCTTTTGTTTCATCCTCCGGATATATTCCGGTGTTGTGCCGCAGCATCCGCCTACAATATCCGCGCCTTCTGCTGCAATATCTGCTGCCTTTTCTGCGAAATAGTCCATATTTTTATTATCAAAAATCATACGGGAGCTGACAACCTGCGGATATCCTGCATTGGGCAGTGCCGTGATGATCTTGCTTTGTGATAAATGTACACTCTTAAGAAGCTGCTGCATATGACCCGGACCTACACCGCAGTTAAGGCCTATGGCATCCACCCATTTTGTTGTCTCTGCACGATGCAAAAGCTTTCCCGCACTTAAGCCCAAATGACTGTAACCAAACTGGTTTACGGAAAATTGCACAATGACAAATGCCTTGTCGCCAATCAATTCAATTGCTTCCCGAATATCCTCCATATCCGAAAATGTTTCAAAAACAAATATCCTTGCGCCCTCTTCCAAAAAGGTACGGACGATTTCTGCATATTCTCCCGAAATACTCTCCCTGTCTTTTTGATTGTCATAGGGAATCTGACCAATATCTGCTGCTATGTAGACATCCTTATCTGCCGCGGCCCTACATGCCAGTGCATAGCCCTGTCGGATATTCTCCTGCACCTTTTCCCGGGGCAGCCCTAAAGAAACTGTATTACTGGCAAAGGTATTGGTACGGATGATCTGCGCACCGGCCTCTATATACTCTTGGTGAATACGGCATACCCTTTCCGGATGCATCGTATTGGCAAGCTCCGGCAACTCCACCGTATCATACAGCTGTGCATAATAAGTGCCGAAAGCTCCGTCAAAAAGCAGCTTCTGTTTTTTCAATCTTTCCTGTATCGTGATAACATTCTGTTTTGTCAAAATGTCTTTCCTCTTTTCGTCCTAAATCTTAAAGTTTGCTCAAGAGGACCACTGTTTCCACATTGGCAGTCCAAGGGAACTGATCCACTGCCACTGCTTTTTCCACATGATATCCTCTCTCCAAAAATACCTCCAGATCCCTGGTCAGGCTTGTAGGCTTACAGGAAATATACACGATCCTGTCCACGCCATAATCAATGATCTTCGGCAAAGCCTTGGGATGGATACCGTCACGAGGCGGATCCAAAATGATCATATCCGGCTTTTCTTCAATATCATCCAGAACCTTCAGCACATCACCTGCAATAAAATCACAATTATCCAAACCATTTAACTGTGCATTCTTCTTTGCAGCCTCCACTGCTTCCTCTACAATTTCCACGCCAATGACCTTCTTGGCTACAGGCGCCATCAGCTGCGCAATAGTACCCGTACCGCTATACAGATCAAATACCGTCTTATCCGTGCCTCCCAGATCTCCTACATAATCACGGGCGGTCTGATAAAGCACCTCCGCACTGTAGGTATTGGTCTGAAAGAAAGAAAAAGTAGAAATTTTAAACTTCAATCCCAGCAATTCTTCATAAAAATAATCATTGCCGTACAAAATATCTGTCTTGTCGCTCTTAACCACATCTGCTAAAGAATCGTTAGTAATATGAAGAATTCCTGCAATCCTTCCTGTAAATCTGCCTGCTTCCTGTGCATCCAGCAGCACTTTTCGAAAGCCCTCTATCAGCTCAGCTGTTTCTGTATCCGAAGCTTCCCCGGATACGGAAGCGCTGTTTGGTGCCTCACAAACTTCCATTTGGTCTCTTTTTGGCTTCTGGGAAGTAGTCACCAATGCGACTAAGATTTCTCCGGTCTTAGATGCTTTACGCACCAATAAATGTCTCAAAAAGCCCTCATGACGCATTCTGTGGTAAAATTGCGTTTCCTGCTGTCTGAAATACTGAAGCACGATGCTTAGGATCAGTCTGTAATCTTCATCCACAATCTGACAGTCATCCACATGTACTACATCATAAAAGCTGCCACGCTTATGCATACCTAAGGAAAGCGGGCCGTCCTTGTACTCATCCCCAAAGGAAAACTCCATCTTATTACGATATGCATATTCTTTCGGGCTTTTTTTAATGCCCTCCCATACATATGGCTTTTCCTGACGGCACAATACACCATCCAAAAGCTTCTTCACCTGTTCACTCTTAATGCGTAGCTGTTCCTCATAAGGCAGAGACAGATAAGTACAACCTCCGCACAAACCAAAATAGGAACACGGAGCACCTACCTCCAGGGGTGAATTTTCCACCACCTCCAGGAGACGTGCTTCCGCCTTCCCTTTTCTTACTTTATTGACGCAAAACCGAATCTGCTGACCGGGCAGGCTGTTTTTTACAATACATGTTTCCTCCCCCGTCCTTACGATTCCCTTGTTCGGGAAGTCCACACGCTCTACATATCCTGTAGCTACCTGTCCTTTTTTCATCTATCTAGTTTTCTCCTTCATCCTCAAAGATATCCTCTTCGTCTTCAAAGATATCCTCTTCATCTTCAAATTCGTCTTCGAAATCTTCCAGGTAATCCCGGTTAATAAAACGATATACTGCATATGCGATGCCTGCTGCAGCAGTGATCAAACCAATAATGGCAAGAATCCAAAGCAAAACATTACATCCGTCTTTTTCTTTTTTACACATATTTGTCAACTCCTCTACTCATTATACAATCAATCGTTTCTGCCTACATGTTCCCTTATAGAATAACACATTCCTAAGGATTTTACTACACCCTTTTCAATTTTGCGAAAGAAGCATACATGATTTTTTGTCCTGCCTTATCAAAGAGCACGGTCACCTTATAATCTCTTGGCTCCCTCTCTATGGCGATCACTTCTCCTTCTCCGTATTTGATGTGACGCACCCGGTCTCCTTTGCCATATTCCAGCACTGTATCAGTTTCCAAAGCGGCTGCTCCCTTATTGATGCCTGCCACACGGTTCAGACTGCCAATCCCCTGGGCAATAAAGGGTTTTACCGGCTGTGCCGTTACCTTGGGCTTTAAAACTGCCTTGGGTCTGAAATCAAAAATCTCCTCCTGACGTTTTTTCACGGAAGGCACCGTATTATCCATTAATTCCGTCGGAATCTCACGAATAAAGCGGCTGACCGGATTATACTGCGTCTCTCCTCTTACCATACGTGCTCTTGCATAGGTCATGGTCAGATCCTTCTTGGCTCTGGTAATACCTACATAAACCAGACGGCGCTCCTCTTCCATATCAGTCGGATCATCCGAAACGATGGTCATGTAGCCGGGAAACAGGCCATCCTCCATGCCCGTCATGTACACATTCTCAAATTCCAGTCCCTTGGCACTGTGAATCGTCATCAAACGGATCCGTTCTTCCTTATCATCCAAACTGTCCACATCAGATACCAATGCAATTTCCTCTAAGAATTCACTGAGCAAAATATCATCATGTGTCTCCTCATACATGGCCGCCTTGCTGATAAACTCATCAATATTCTGCAGACGTTCTTCAGTCTTTTCCTCTTCTTCATTAAGTCCGTTCAAATAATCCTTATAACCAACGACTTCCACCACATCCTTGATCAGCTCCACAATACTATAGTATTTCGCTTTTGCTCGAAATGCCTGCATCATGGATACAAAGGGCTCCAACTTGGCAGCTGTCCGTCCAAGTCCCGGAATCCTGTCAGCCTCCCTGAGTGCATCATAAAAGCTGATATTCTGTATATCCGCATATTCCTGCACCTTAGACACGGTAGCATTGCCGATTCCTCGCTTTGGTACATTCAAAATACGCTTTACGGCCAAATCATCCCGTCCGTTATCGATGGTCTTTAAATAAGCCAGTACATCCTTGATTTCCTGTCTGGAATAGAAATTGACACCGCCTATCACATCATAGGGCAAGCCCATCAATACAAGTCTTTCCTCCAGCATACGGGACTGTGCATTGGTACGGTATAATATTGCACACTCACCATAGCCGCACAAGCCTTTCCTGACCTTGGATGCAATATCGGATGCAACATACTCTGCTTCCTCATAGCCATTGTCAAACTGTCTGAAGTGTATTCTGGAGCCGTTTTCCTGCTCTGTCCAAAGAGTTTTTTCCTTTCTGCCGCGATTGTTGCGGATCACATTATTGGCCGCACTTAATATATTTCCCGTAGAGCGGTAATTCTGCTCCAGACGAATCACTCTTGCCTCCGGATATACCTTTTCATAATCCAATATATTCCGGATATTCGCACCGCGGAACTTATAAATGGACTGATCATCATCACCAACCACACACAGGTTATGATGACTGTCCGCCAATAATCTGATCAGCTCAAACTGCGCGCTGTTGGTATCCTGATACTCATCGACCATAATATACTTAAAGCGTTCCTGATACTGATGCAGCACATCCGGGCAAGCCTTAAAAAGCTCTACCGTCTTAACGATCAGATCATCGAAATCCAACGCATTATTCCTCTTTAAAACAGCCTGATATTCCTTATATACGGATGCGATCTTCTTTTTCTGATAATCACCAAAGGCATTGATCTCGTATTCCAGGGGAGAGATCAACTCATCCTTGGCAGCTGAAACAGCTCCCATAATGGTTCTCTCCTTTAATTGCTTGGTATCTATTTGAAATCTCTTACAAATTTCCTTCACAACGGCCTTTTGGTCATCCGTATCATAAATTGTAAAATTGGTATCAAAACCAAGCCTGTCTATGTATCTTCTGAGAATACGTACACAGGTAGAATGGAATGTGGACACCCAGATCTGTTCCGCTCCGAATCCCACAATATTGTCTACACGCTCACGCATCTCTGCTGCTGCCTTATTGGTAAAAGTAATCGCCAGGATATTCCAGGGATTTACCCCCATCTCATCTATCATATAGGCAATTCGGTGAGTTAGAACCCTTGTCTTGCCCGAACCGGCCCCTGCCAACAGCAGAAGCGGTCCTTCTACTGTCAGAACCGCTTCCTTCTGTTCTTTATTTAAGGTATCGTAAATACTCATGCTTACCTCACATCTTTCTCATCAAAAATATCCCCGCACTCAGGGCAGAACTTAGGCGGATTGACCGGATCATCCGGCTCCCAGCCGCACTTATCACATTTATACAAAGGAGCTCCCTGTGGTTTTTTCATACCGCATTCCACGCAGAATTTCCCTTGATTCACTGTACCACAGCTGCAGGTCCATCCTGCTGCATCAGGCTTCTTCGCACCACATTCCATGCAGAATTTGCCCCTGTTATCTGTCTTACCACAGCTACAAATCCAACCGGGTACAGGCTGTGCCTTAGGCTGCTGCATTTTCTGTTGTGCACTCATTGCATATAACTGATTGACATCCAGGCCGCCTGCTGCGCTGACCATGTTCATACCTGCAAAGGCCATCATCGGTCCTGTTGCCGTATTAGAAGCCGCTGCCTTCATAGCCTCTGCCTGAGCCTGACCAAGATTAGCTGCTGCCATATCCGCACTGCGATATACAGCTGTTTTCTGAAGCTCCTTGATCATTGCTTCATCTTCCTGTGATGCCTTACCATTAAAGGTCATGGAAACGAGTTCAATACCGCGAAGAGTCCTCCACTTTTCGGTCAGCTCTGCCTGCAAAGCTTCAACCAATTCCGGAATATGCATGTTCATCTCGCTGTAGCGGACACCCTTCGCCGAAATCTTCGGAAGTGCTGTTTCCAAAGCATATACCAGCTCCTGCTTCATGGCATTGCTGATTTCCTTCTTTTCATATATATCCGGGACATTACCTGCAACATTTCTGTAGAAGGTAAGAGGGTCCTTGATCTTGAAGGTATACTCACCATTGCATCTGATGGAAATATCCACATCCAATCCAATATTTCTATCTATAACTCTAAACGGAATCGGATTAGCAGCTCCGTATTTATTCGCAAAAATCTCTCTTGTATTGATGAAATAAACTCTCTGATCCCTTGCCACAACTCCCCCAAAGCTAAAACGCTTGATTGCTGAAGCGATCACATTCTTGATATCCTCCTCCAGATTATCCATATACAGAATACTGGGTTCAGCAGACGCATCATAAATAAATTCACCGGGAACCGTACTGATTTCCACTACCTTGCCTTGATCTATGATCATCATACACTGACCTTCATTTACCGCAATGATGGAACCGTCACTGATGATATTGTCATTTCCCTTATTACTGTTTCTGCCGGAAGACACCTTCTTTCTTCCTTTGACCATCAAAACATCCTCTGATAACGCATCACAATAAAAATATTCTCTCCACTGTTCCGCAAGCAATCCACCAACAGTATCCTTTGCAGCTTTGATCAATCCCATTATACATCCTCCTTACCTTCTAAAACTCCCTGCACCTATTTTATCAAATTATCAGCCCTGACTCAACAGAATTATAAATATTCTTTACAAAATATCTTTCATACGCTAAACTGATAACTGACTACATTATACATATCGCAAAGATAATGCTTATGAATATTACTATATCGTATCAGTAAGGAGATATCTATGAGTAAAAAAGCTACGAAAGCTGCCGATAACATGTATTATATTGCACGTTGCGAGGCCAGTGAGAACAATCCGGACTTTTCAAGCCGCGAAAAATCTGCAGAAATAGTAGGCATTGACCGTACACGTCTTGCCAGAATCGAACTGGATACCATATCGCCATATCCGGAAGAGGTCAAAGCCATGGCTGAAACCTACAACACACCGGAGCTGTGCAACTACTATTGTGCCAGGGAATGTCCCATCGGACAATCCAGTGTACAGGAAGTCACTATTGACGATTTTGACCGTTTGGCATTGAAGCTTTTAGGCTCCCTGAAGGATATCGAAGCAATTCGCTCCTCCCTGATCTCCATTTCCGAGGACGGACGTATCAACGAATGGGAACGTCAACCTTTTGAAGACATTCTGAAATCCCTTGAAAAAATCAGTACCAATGCCAATGCCCTTCGCCTCTGGGCCATCAAAAATGTACATATAAAATAATGTGAACCTTTTCTTCCAACCTGCAATATAATAAAGCATCATTGAAAAACGGAGGTTATTTCTTATGAAAAAACTTTTTCGCCGCTTTCTCTCCTACACTATGATGTTTATATTGTCGGTTGGTTTTTTTTGCGGATGCAGCAATACAGATACACCGGATAAGCATTTAACCAAAGTCACCTTAAACGAGGTTGCTCACTCTATCTTCTATGCGCCAATGTATGTGGCTATTGAAAAGGGATATTTTGCTGAGGAAGGCATTGATATTCATCTTGTGACCGGCTTTGGTGCAGATAAGACCATGACCGCAGTTCTTACAGACGAAGCCGATATCGGCTTCATGGGAAGTGAAAGCACTATCTATACTTATGTCGGCGGTACGAAAGACTATGTCGTAAACTTCGCCCAGCTCACCCAACGCGCTGGCAATTTCTTGGTTTCCAGAGAACCCATCGAAGATTTCACCTGGGATATGCTAAAGGGCAAGAATGTACTGGGCGGAAGGGCAGGTGTCGCCGGTATAGTAATGTAAATCTTGAGTCTATTATCATCATTTCTTTTCTATAGGAATCCAAATTTCAAACGGTTCCGTCGTCAGTACCGGAATTGTCACTTCCGACTGATATGCCCGATAATCATAAATCTTCTTCTTTAGTCTTCCGCAAAGACTAGAAGATACTGCAGTATTTCCATTATCATAATCCGGCAGCCCCGCATGGTGTCCTGCAATGCAATAGGTCAAAAGTTCATATAATCCGCCTAGTTCTCCACATGTCTGCGCTCCTGCAGTAGAGTGATCCACTTGATCATTCAAATCATTCCAAATCTTTCTTTGAAATTCTTCCGAATATTTTCCAATATCATGAAGCATTCCAACACAATATCCCCATTCGCCTTTTCCAAACTTTTCTGCAAATGTTTTAGCTAATTCTGCGGTTCCCGACAAATGCTCCTGCAATGTCTGGATTCGTTCCCCTTCCTTGTGTGCTATATAGCTCATTTCACCCTCCAATAGCCGCACATTAGCACGGCACCGTTTTATTTTACTAATTCCCACTGTTTCGTCGCAAGATTATATCTTTTTAAAACTCTTGCCGGTATTCCTACGGCTACACTGTAATCCGGAATATCTTTTGTTACTACCGAATTGGCACCAACCACGCAATGCTTTCCTATATGAACATCTCCAATAATTGCTACATGCGTACCAATCCAACTACCTTCTCCAATTCGCAATTCATCATGTCCGTTTTTGTCTGGGGAATATGTTCCTTGTTCTAATATCGGCACACTAATATTCTCATAGCAATGATCTGTTGAACATATATAATTATCCGGTCCAAACAGAACCGATTTTTCTATGACTACATTACCAACAATTCGATTTCTGGTTCCAATATCACAGCAATCTCCCACTTCAAAAATTTCACCTGCAAATAAATCACAATAGGGTCTTACCGAAACATCTCTACCTAACTTTATGTTTACACCATTGACAAAATGTACTTCCTTACCAATGTATACTCTCCCCTCGTGTTTCACGCCGCTTTTTAGGCATCGCAACCATCCAAGTAGGTGTTGTATACGAATTTTTAATTTCATATTGCTTTTACACCCTTTCTGATAAACTTATTCGAATACAGCAAGAACTCCAATTACTTTGTTTTCTTCATAATCCATGCTACTATAATCTGACAAATCTTGCTAATGTTTGTCAAGATTCATCTATTCTCATTGTACCATACTCTACATTTTTGTAATAGTAAATCTGCGTTTTTTCTATCCATTTTCAAATTGTAAACTCTGTAAATATCCAAGATACTTTGAATTTCTGTGTTATCCTCGCCTTAGTAAAAGAGCAAACGCTCTCGAACCTTGACAATTAGAGAAACCGGAATCTCGGCTCAGTCGATAAAGCTGCAAATGGGACTTGCAACAATCAGAACAG
>CAYXQG010000020.1:0-14418 GCA_964467405.1 uncultured Acetatifactor sp.
GGAGGAGTTATGACACAGAAAGTTGTAGAGATTAAGCTTCAGCATGGATTAGAAGCCAGACCGGTAGCCGTGTTGGTTCAGGTAGCAAGTAAGTATGACAGCACGATCCATTTGGAGACAGCCGGAAAAAGAGTGAATGCAAAGAGCATTATGGGTATGATGAGCCTTGGCCTGGACTGGGGTGAAACAGTTACCGTGATCGCAGATGGCGCAGATGAAGCAGCTGCTGTAAGCGATATTGAGAAGTATCTTTGCGAAGAAGCATAATCTAAAATATTCACATTTGCGGTAAAGTGTGCTATATTGAATTTAAACGAAAATAGGACTGCCGGTCAGTCCGTATTTCAAAATAAATCATACGGAGGAAAATAAAATGTTGGTTTCAGCAACTGAAATGCTTAAAAAAGCAAAAGCAGGACATTATGCAGTAGGACAGTTTAATATTAACAACTTAGAGTGGACCAAATCAATTCTTGCAACAGCACAGGAATTGAACTCTCCTGTTATCCTTGGTGTATCTGAGGGCGCAGGAAAATACATGGGCGGTTATCATGCAGTCGTAGGTATGGTAAACGGTCTGTTACAGGATATGAATATCACTGTTCCTGTAGCACTTCACTTGGATCATGGTACTTTTGAAGGATGCTACAAGTGTATTGAAGCAGGCTTCTCTTCTATCATGTTTGACGGTTCTCACTATCCTATCGATGAGAACGTTGCAAAGACAACACAGTTAGTAAATGATGCTCATGCAAAGGGAATGTCTATTGAAGCTGAAGTTGGTTCTATCGGCGGAGAAGAGGACGGTGTGATCGGTGCAGGTGAATGTGCAGATCCTAACGAGTGTAAGGCAATTGCTGATCTTGGAGTAGATTTCCTGGCAGCAGGTATCGGTAATATCCATGGCAAGTATCCTGCAAACTGGCAGGGATTAAGCTTCGAGACTCTGGATGCAGTTCAGCAGAAGACCGGTGATCTTCCTTTGGTTCTTCACGGCGGTACAGGTATCCCTGCAGATATGATCAAGAAGGCAATCAGCCTTGGCGTTGCCAAGATCAATGTAAATACAGAATGTCAGCTTGCATTCGCTGCAGCTACCAGAAAGTATATTGAGGAAGGTAAGGACTTACAGGGTAAGGGCTTTGATCCTCGTAAGATCTTAGCTCCCGGTGCAGAAGCAATTAAAGCAACTGTAAAAGAAAAGATGGAATTGTTCGGTTCTGTTGGTCAGGCCTAAGCAGAATAGGTCAGGCAGTGAAGAACTGACATTGATACACGAACAGAATTGGGGCGGTATCCTTATGGATACTGCCCTTTTTAAAAGGTCATTTGCCGGGATGTGCAATTATGCAGATGATAAACTATGCAAAATTAACAAAAAATGAAATGAAGGCAAAAGATATTTGACAATTGTGAACGGGTAATATATGATGAAGTTGCCGGAGGACAAATCATTCAGAAGAAATGATGCGTTGGACAAGACACGAATTGAGATATTCGTATTTTGTTCAACGCATCATTTTTTTCTTTTAGAGAAAGGATTTGTTGAGCTGCGGCAAGAAAGGATTGAGTTTGGGAGGTACATATATGAAAAAAGTAACATTTATCGGAGCCGGAAGTCTGGTATTTGCCAGAAGTCTGGTAAGGGATATTATGACATTCCCGGCATTGCAGGATTGCCACATTGCCCTGATGGATATTAATGAGGAGCGTTTGGAAGCAATTGCTCATGATGTAGACCGTATTATTAAGGCAGGCAATTATCCGGCAACATATTTTGCAACCACAGACCGTATTGAAGCGATCAAGGATGCGGATATTGTGATCACCACGATTTTGGTGGGAGGTGTGGAAGCATTTCGGTCCGATCTGGAGATTCCGATGAAATATGGTGTGAATTTAAACAGTGGTGATACCAGAGGACCGGGCGGCATCATGCGAGCCTTAAGGACCATGCCTGTACTGGTTGAGCTTTGCAAAGAGATGGAGATTTACTGTCCCAATGCATACTTGCTCAATTATACCAATCCCATGAATATTCTTTGCAAGATTTTATCCATGCAGACAAGTATCAAGGTGATCGGATTATGCCATAGTGTGCAGGGTGCGCTGGGTAAGATTTCCAAATGGACGGGTATTCCGAAGGAAGAACTGGACTATGTATCCGCAGGTCTGAACCATCAGTCATGGCTGCTTAAGATCACCAGAAACGGAGAGGATATTTCGCCTCTGATCAGAGAGGCAATCGAAGATCCGGAGAATTATTATGAGGATCCTGTGGTTTGTGAAATGTTCAAATATTTTGGATATATTACAACGGAGGCGGGTGGCCAGAACTGCGAGTACAATCAGTGGTTTAGAAAGAGACCGGATCTGGTGGAAAAATATGCAGTGGCAAAAAGTAATAATCCGGGAACCTGGGGTCTGGAGATCCGGGTCTATGAAAATGCGGATGAAAGATGGAGAGAAGCTTCCAGAGAGTGGAATGAAAAGCCTGTGGATTTAAACCGGGGGTATGAATATGCATCCAGCATCATCAATTCCCTGATCGGAGATCATACATTGTTTACCTTTAACGGAAATGTGATCAATCATGGATATATCAGCAATCTGCCGGAGGGCAGCTGCGTAGAAGTGCCCATTCTGGTATCCAGAGGCGGTATTGAACCCATAAGCGTTGGAGCACTTCCGCCCCAGTGTGTAATGGTCAATTTTGTGAATACGACCTGCGAGACACTGGCAGCAGAGGGTGCAGTAGAAGGAGATCCCAAAAAGATCTTCTATGCAATTGCCAATGATCCGTTAACATCAGCAGTCTGCAGTCTGCCGGAGATCAAGGAAATGACAGAGGAATTGCTGGAGCAGAACAAGGCATATCTGCCGCAGTTTAAGAGCCTGAAGGTGGAATTATAATATTGCAACAGGACTGTATGAAGGATGGGATGGGTAAGGAAGGAGCCTGGCGTTACGGTCCTGCAAAGTCCCGTAAAATAAAAAAAGCCCCAGAAAGGGAGGATGCCAAGTAAAGAAAATCTTTACTTGGCATTTATTATGAAAAAGTTATTTGTAAACAATTAACTGTGATTGGTTATTTAATTTATTTCCTTTGTTTGATTATAGTATATGATGGAGAAATGTCTAAAAAATGATGAAAAATTAAAAGAATATTGAATGATTTGTAAACAAATTATGAACGGCAGGCAGAAAAACCGGATTTTTCTGCCTGCCGTATAAAAACGTTTTTATTTGTTTAGCGTCCCGGTAATTTTTCGGGTTCGGGATAATCCACTCCGAAGGTATCCACAGTAACGGTCTTCATGATCTGCTTTTGTAAAGGTCTGTCGCTGTAATCGGTTGCGGTTTCGGCAATCTTATTTACAACCTCCATACCCTCGATCACCTTGCCAAAAGCTGCGTAGCTTCCGTCTAAATGGGGTGAGTTCTTGTGCATGATAAAGAACTGGGAGCCGGCTGAGTTCGGCATCATGCTTCTTGCCATGGAAAGGACACCCTCTGTATGCTTCAGGTCATTCTTAAAGCCGTTCTGGGCAAATTCACCTTTGATGCTGTAACCGGGGCCGCCCATACCGGTGCCGTCTGGACATCCGCCCTGGATCATAAAGCCTTTGATCACTCGATGGAAGATGAGTCCGTCATAAAATTTCTTGTTTACCAGACTGATAAAGTTGTTTACGGAAGTAGGAGCAATTTCGGGATATAATTCCAATTTGATCTGCTCACCGCTTTCCATTGTAATTGTTACAATAGGATTCTGTGCCATAGGATATTACCTCACTTAAAAATATTACAGCTGTCTGTGCAGCACCCCGCTGAATAGAGCAGGTAACTTTATCCTGCCCGGATAAAGGCTTTGCAGTAGCTGCGTGTTATTTGATTACATACCTGCAATGTGGTATTATAATTGTATCTAGTATAACCCAATTTGGGAGGAACGTAAAGGAAATTATGAGAAGCAGTACAGGAACATGGTATTTGAAGGAAGTATTTTTTGTACTAAGTAAAGAGACGACACAGTGCTTTGCAGGGCTGAAGAAGCAGCTGGAAAGGGAAGGCATAGAAGCAAAGGAACGAACGGATGCAGACTTTAGTGCAGAGTATTTGGCAGAAAATGCTTTTAGGAGAGAGGGAACACTGTACATTACGGATAAGGAGTTTATTTTAAAAAAACTCCTTGCCTATGAGCTGCCGACGGCAGTCTTTTTGCATGAGGGAAACAGAAAACAGAATCTGTCCGGTGCCCAATATGCCTTCGAGCAGCCGGAGGATCTGGACGTGGAATATTTGGAACGGGTTTATCGCAGATATGCAGGGATCCCCTGGGAAATATTGCGGACAAAACGCTGTATACTGCGTGAGAGCAGGACAGAGGATGTGGATGCTTTTTATGAGCTTTATAAGGAACCGGAGATTACCCGGTACACGGATGGGCTGTATGAGTACAAAAGCAGTGAAAGAGCAGCACTGCAGGAATATATCGACAAGGTATATCCTTATTATGAGTTCGGCATATGGACTGTGATCTTAAAGGAAACAGGCAAAATCATCGGACGGGCAGGCTTTAATATCAGAGAAGGCTGTGAACTGCCGGAGTTAGGTTATGTAATCGGGCTGCCCTGGCAGGGAAAAGGACTGGCAACGGAGGTGTGTCAGGCCATACTAAGCTATGGGGCAGAGGAGCTTGGATTCACACAGGTACAGGCAGTCATACATAGAGACAACAGGGCATCTCTCAGGCTTGCGGAAGGCCTGGGCTTTCAGGAATGGGACTGTGAGCTGCCGGAGAAAAAAGAATACGTTTTCTTGGTTTGGAAAGGAGAAAAAAGGTAGCCTTTATTGTTTGGATTTGCTATAATGTATGGGAAGGGAAAACACAGGGTGCTTAAAAGTCCGTATTTTCCTAAGGATAACGAGCAAACCGGCCCGCTTTGCGTTCGTAAGCAGACGGTACCGCTTTGCAAGTGAAAGAACGATCAGATTGGAGGAATAAAAATGTATATCGCAAATGAAAACCGTTATGAAGAAATGAAATATTCTCGCTGCGGTAACAGCGGCCTCTTACTCCCTCAGGTATCTTTGGGATTGTGGCACAATTTCGGATCAAATGGTAATTTTGATAACATGCTCGACATGTGTCATACTGCTTTTGACAAGGGTATTACCCATTTTGACCTGGCTAACAACTATGGCCCCATTTATGGTGCAGCAGAGGAGAACTTCGGCAGAATCATGAAGAAGTCTCTTGGTGTTTATCGTGATGAGCTGGTTATCTCTACAAAGGCCGGTTATGATATGTGGCCGGGACCTTATGGTAACTGGGGAAGCAAGAAATACTTAGTAGCAAGCTTGGATCAGAGCTTAAAGAGAATGGGACTGGATTATGTTGATATTTATTATCATCACAGACCGGATCCTGAAACTCCGTTAGAGGAGACCTGCCGTGCTCTTGACGGTATCGTTAGAAGCGGTAAGGCTTTATATGTAGGTATTTCCAACTACAATAAGGAGCAGACTATTGCAGCTGCTGAGATCTTTAAGGAGTTAGGTACACCGTTTATCATTAACCAGAGAAGCTACTCTATGTTAAACAGAGCGATCGAGAAGGATGGCCTGAAGGATTATGCAGCAGCTCATGGTATCGGTATCATTACCTTCAGTCCTTTGGCACAGGGTCTTTTAACTGACAGATACTTAAATGGTATCCCGGAAGACAGCCGTATCAAGACTGACGGAAGATTCCTTAAGGCAGACCGTATTACAGATGAGACCATGAACAAGGTACGTGCTCTGAATGAGGTAGCTCATGATAGAGGACAGACTCTTGCACAGATGGCATTATCATGGATCTTGAGAGACGGAGATATCACCAGTGTATTGATCGGTGCTTCTAAGCCTTCACAGATTCTTGACAATGTTGGTATCGTTCACAGAGCAGAGTTTACTGCAGAAGAAAGAGCTAAGATTGAAGAGATTTTAGGCGAATAATAATTAGAAAAGCTGTCCCGCATTGCGGGGCAGCTTTTTTAGTGATCAGTTTCCGTAAAAAATTTGTGCGATGGGGGAATCCGGTGAAAGGATAACGGTTTTGTTGTTTCCTGCCATGGAAAGCTTCAGGGCATCCAGACTTCTGACAAAGGAATAAAAATCTGTTTTGGAGGCATCCGCATAAGCTTCGGATAGAATTCTCATATATTCAGCCTCTCCCTGTGCAATCAATATTTCTGCATTCTTTTCTGCTTCGGAGATCATTACGGTCACTTCTTTATCCGTGGTATTGCGGATGATCCTGGCTTCAGAGCTTCCTTCGGCAGTATATGTGGCAGCAATATTGTCACGTTCTGAAATCATACGCTCGTAAACAGCAGTTTTGTTGTCACTGGGAAGATCCAGTTGCTTGGTCTCAAAGGCCAGAAGCTCGATACCGTATTGATCCAGACCATCTCCGATATTGTCGATAATGGCAGCGGATAATTCGCCGTCACGGCCGGAAATCACTTCATCCTGCGTAATGCTGCTGATGATGTTCTTGGTGGAGTTGTATACAATGGTATCCAGACGGCTTTCCGCATTGGATACAGAGGAGTTTAAGGTCTGCGCGAATTTGACCGGGTCTGTAATATGCCACAGAATATAACTGTCACAGATCATGGTCTTTTTGTCGCTGGTAATGACATCTGAAGAGGACAGATCGTACAAAAGTGTCTGGTTGGGAAGGGTATCAACGCTCTGGATAAAAGGAAGCTTGAAGCTGACACCTGCATCAGATACGACACGTTCTACCTTACCGAACTGACGGATCAGACTATATTCATTTTCATAAGTAACTACGATACTGTTGGCTCCCACGATCAGGAGAATAAACAACAGTACGACGGGCAATATTTTCTTAAATGTTTTCATATTTTTCTACCTTCTATTGTTCGTTATTCGTGACCTTGTCCGGGTCGGTTTCGTGGATGGGCTTAGGGCTGCATGACAGCTGTATCCGGCTGGGAAGCGCTGTTGTCGCCTGAGGCAGCAAAGGGTTCTATGGGATAGAGGGTCTGTACACTACCGTTAGGGCTTTCGATGATGACCTTCAGCTCAGGAAGCACCTCTTCCATGGTTTCGTAGAACATACGCTGCCTGGTAACGGTGGGATTTTTGATATATTCCTCGTACATGGCATTGAAACGGGCTACCTGTGCGGTTGCCTCATTGATACGTTCTGTCTTTTGGGCTTCTGCTGCTTTGATAATGGCATCAGCTTCCGCTTCGGCCTGAGGCAGCTGCTCGTTACGGTATTTGTTTGCGTTGTTGATGGCAGTTTCCTTACCCTGTTTAGCAGTTTCTACAGCCTTGAAGGCTTCCATGACCTCTATGGTAGGCGGCTCAGAATCCTGGATGGTAATATTGACCAGCTGGATACCCAGATCCTGATCCTCTAAACGCTTCAGGATCATTTCCTTAATAGCTGACTGTATTTCATTTTTTCCTGTGGTCAAAACATCATCCACCGGATAATTGCCGATAATGGTACGGATGCAGCTCTGGCTGATGTTCATCAGAATCTGCTCCGGTTCTTTGGAAGCATAGATTGCCTTGACCGGATCAGAGAATTTATATTCTACAAAGAAATCCACATTAACAAAATTATAGTCCGAGGTGATCATCAGGGATTCTGCCTCATTTGACATATTGTCATCAGCAGTATAACCAATGGAAAAGCCCTGGATCGTAGTATTGACCTTTTTCACCTGCTGTATAAAGGGAAGCTTGAAATGAAGTCCGGGTTCGGTCACAGCCCGTGTACGTCCCAAAGTGATCAATACAGCCTGCTCCTGCTCTGCAATCTGGTAGGTGGAGCCGAACAGCAGGGATGCGATGACGATAAAAAGTGCTGCAATCCCCAGAATCTTTCCTGCAAAGCTCCTTTCGCCGGCTGCCTGCGGTTCTACGGTTTCAAAGCCGTTTTTTCTGTTACGTTTTGAATCTTTCATAAGTTTAGGTCCTTTCTTATCGGAGGAAGCAATCCTCCTTCTGTAAATAAGCTGTAAATATCATACAATAATCAAAGAAAAGCAACAATATAAAATTCTGCACGATGGGGAGAAATAACGTGCAAAGGTATCCTGTATAAAATGTTGGTGCTGTAAAAATGAAGCTTATATGGTATAATCAGAATGTAGTTTCAGAAAACAAAAAAGCAGGGTTACAAATTAAAATCAAGAAGCAGGAGGATTGGATTATGGCACTTATGCATGTGGATTTTTTTTCAAATGTATTGGGAATGAGCGTAAATATGGATGTGATCATTCCACAGCGGACAACAGGGCAGATTGGCATGGAGGGAGTATGCGGAGACGGTCAGTATAAGACCTTGTACCTTCTTCATGGTATGAGCGATGACCAGACGATCTGGCAAAGAAGAACTTCTATCGAACGATATGCCGAGAAGCTGGGGATTGCAGTGGTGATGCCGACAACACATCTGGCATTTTATACGGATACACAGTACGGTATGAAATATTATACTTTTATAGCGCAGGAGCTGCCCCAAATCTGCAGGGAATTTTTCCCTAAGATGTCTGCAAGGAGAGAGGATAATCTGGCAGCAGGTCTGTCCATGGGCGGTTACGGTGCATGGAAGCTGGGACTGGGCGCAAGTGATACCTTCGGTGCGGCGGCATCCTTATCGGGAGCATTGGATATTGTAGCGGATTATCGCAGAAATTGCGGAAAGTCCGGCGAGAGCAATATACTTTTCGAAGGTATTTTCGGTACGCTGGAGCAGCTGCAGGGATCTGACAATGATCTGCTTGCACTTGCACAGAAGACAGTAGCGGAGAAGAAGGCATTGCCACGTTTATATGCATGGTGCGGAACGGAAGATTTCTTATATGAAGGAAATCTGACTGCATGGGAGCATGTAAGAAAACTGGGATATGATTTAACAAGCAGTGCATCAGAAGGCAATCACCAGTGGAAATACTGGGATGAAAAAATCCGGGATGTGCTTAACTGGTGGCTTGGAACGGACATGGATTTAAAGTAAATAATGGAAAAAACAATGGAAGCATATGACATGCAGAACCGTAAATAGTTTATATTTCCCCATGGATTATGGAAAGCATGATCCGTGGGGATTTTTTTGTTCACAGCTTTATCTTGCAAATGTCCGGAAAATATACTACTATTAATTTAATATGCGTTCCAGGATCTTTGGCATGCAACCGGTGGTGCTGTTCCGGAAGGAATAAGGAAACGGCACAGAAAGAGGAAAAATATGATAGTGCAGAAATATAAGGATATGTTATCCGGTAAATCCGTGATCAGACAGTTATCTGAGTTTGCAACCGCAAGAGGTGCACAGATCGGATATGAAAATGTATTTGATTACAGTCTGGGCAATCCGTCCGTACCCGTTCCGAGAGAATTTACGGACAGAATGATCCATATGCTGGCAACCAGGGAACCCAACGAATTGCACGGATACAGCCCCAGTCTGGGTATTACCTCTGTCAGAGAGGCCATTGCTGCGTCCTTGAGTGAACGCTTCGGTATTCCCTATAAGGCTGAGCATATTTTCATGGCATCCGGTGCGGCAGGCGCCCTGGCACATGCCTTCAGACTGGTGACAGAGCCCGGCGATGAAATATTGACTTTTGCGCCCTTCTTCCCGGAATATCACCCTTATGTGGATCTGACAGGTGCCGTACTAAAGGTAGTTCCTCCTCATACGGCAGATTTCCAGATTCATTTTGAGGCTTTCGAGGAAATGCTCAATGAGAAGACAATGGCTGTATTGATCAATAGTCCGAATAATCCGTCAGGTATTGTATATTCTAAGGAAACAGTAGAGAGACTGGCGGAGACACTGCGCAGAAAATCTGCTGAATATGGTCATGATATTTTTATTATCTCCGATGAACCTTATCGTGAGATCGTTTTTGAAGGAGTGGAGGCACCTTGTATCTCTGCATATTATGATAATACCATCATGTGTTATTCCTTCTCAAAATCCTTGTCCCTGCCCGGTGAGCGTATCGGCTATGTGGCAATTAACCCGGCCTGCAAGGAGGCAGCAACTATGGTAAATATGTGCGGTCAGATCTCCAGAGGAATCGGTCACAATTGTCCGCCTTCCATCATACAGCTGGCTGTGGCACAGGTGCTTGATAAGACGGCGGATCTGAGCGTATATGAAACCAATATGAATTTGATCTATGACTGTCTGAAGGAGCTTGGATTTACGGTTGTGAAGCCGGGCGGAACCTTCTATATTTTCCCCAAGGCATTGGAGGAGGATGCAAAGGTATTCTGCGAAAAGGCGCTGAAATACGATCTTGTTTTGGTGCCCGGTGACAGCTTTGGCGCACCCGGATATTTCCGTATGGCTTACTGCATCGACACAGAGAAGGTGATTCGTTCACTGGATGCACTGCGTAAGTTTGTGGCTGAGGAGTATCCGACGGTATAAAGTGATTTAACCGGGTCGCATCTGTTTGGATACAATTACCGGGACTGTAGCCGGATGTAACCGATATGCGGCCTATACTAAGAAAGGCGAATTTATGTATCAGGCAGGACTTGTATTAGAGGGCGGCGGTATGAAGGGCGCTTATACGGCAGGCGTTCTGGATTTCTTTATGGATCAGAAAATAGAATTTTCCGGGGTATATGGTGTATCGGCAGGTGCGATCCATATGTGCAGCTATCTGTCGGGACAGAGAGGAAGAAGCATTGATATCTGGCTCAAATATGGTGCGGATAAACGTTATTGCAGTATAAGAAGTCTTCTTTTTACCGGAGATCTGTTCAATGTTGATATGTGCTACCGTCTGATCCCGGAGAAGCTCAATCCCTTTGATAATGAGGCATATAAAAGGTATTCGGGAAAGGCTTATGCAGTGGTCACCAATATTGAAACAGGAAAGCCGGAGTATCTGCGTGTGAGAGACGGACTGGCGGATATCGGCATGGTACGGGCATCGGCATCCCTGCCTCTGGTCTCCAGAAATGTAGAGATAAATGGGAAACTGTATCTGGACGGCGGTATTTCCGATGCGATCCCCATTCAAAAGTCCATTTTGGACGGCAATAGGAAAAATATCGTGATCCTGACCAAGGAAGAGGGATATGTGCGGAAGCCTTCTTCGCAGCTTGGACTGATCAAAATGCGCTATCGCAAATATCCGCAGGTATATGAACTCATGAAAAACCGTCATACAGAATATAATCAGGTGATGGAGTATTTATACAGACAGCAGGCAAACGGTCAGGCTTTTGTCATCCGCCCGAAGAAGGCCGGTGACGTGGGCAGGCTGGAAAAGGATCCGAAGAAGCTGGAAGCTCTTTATCAGGAGGGCTATGCGGATGCAGAGGCCTGCTATGAAGAAATGATTCAATATCTGGAATCATAATAGGAAGGAAAGAATTATGTTAGAAGTATTAAAAGCGATTGTTTACGGAATTGTGGAAGGCATTACAGAGTGGCTTCCTGTCAGCAGCACAGGACATCTGATCCTGGTAGAGCAGATGCTTCCCTTTGAAGGAACCAGTGAAAATTTCTTTGGAATGTTTGATGTGGTGATCCAGCTGGGTGCTATTTTGGCAGTAGTGCTGTTGTTCTGGAAGCAGATCTGGCCCTTTGCCTTAAGCAGAAAGGAACGTGAGGGCAAAAACGGCATCATGTCCTTTGTTAAGCCGGATATTATGACATTGTGGTTTAAGATCCTGGTTTCCTGCGTACCTGCTGCAGTGATCGGAGTTCTTTTTGATGAAGTATTTGAAGCACTGTTTTATAACCCGGTATGCATTTCCATAGCGCTGATCGTCTTTGGTATTGCATTTATCATTATTGAAAACTGGAATAAAGAAAGACCGGCAAAGGTCAATTCCCTGTCAGAGATCACCTATCAGACGGCTTTACTGATCGGTTTCTTCCAGCTGATCGCAGCGATTTTCCCCGGTACCTCCCGCTCCGGTGCAACCATCGTAGGAGCGCTGATCATTGGAGTATCCAGAACCGTTGCGGCAGAATATACCTTTTTCCTGGCTATTCCTGTTATGTTCGGAGCCAGCCTGTTAAAGGTAGTGAAATTCGGCTTTGGCTTTACGGCGCAGGAGCTGATGCTTCTGCTGATCGGTACACTGGTATCCTTCCTGGTATCCATGGTGGTACTGCGTTTCCTGATGGGATATATTAAGAAGCATGATTTTAAGGTATTTGGCTGGTACCGCATTATTCTGGGTATTATTGTATTGGCTGCATTTGGTATATTTTTCTAAATTGGACCGTTAATGGCATGGAAGTCAGTATAACATGTTGCATTTGTGACATGCATTTTGTATTCGAACATGCAAAATGACAACACGGGGTGTACATATACCCGTAAAATTATAGGATTTGCACAAAAACAGAAGAATATTCAAGAAAAACAGAAGGATTTTATATGTTCTTTCTGTTTTTTTATTGCTACAATAAGCATGGTTAAAAAATACCACAAACAAAGGGAGGTTACTTTTATGAAAAAGAAAATTCTTAGTGTAATTCTTACAATGGCAATGACAGCTACTTTATTTGCAGGCTGTGGCAGCACAAACGCAAAGAAGGAAGATGGCGGAATCGAAACCAAAAAGGTTGGTGTATGTATTTATCAGTTCAATGATAACTTCATGACCTTGTTCCGTACAGAGCTGGAATCTTATTTAGTAAGTCTTGGATTTGCTCCTGAAAATATCAACATCGTTGACGGCGCAAATGACCAGGCTACTCAGAGTGGACAGATCGACAACTTCATTGCAGAAGGTGTAGATGTTCTGATCATCAACCCTGTTAACTCTTCTTCAGCATCAACCATTACTGATAAGGTTGTAGAAGCAGACATTCCTCTGGTTTATATTAACCGTGAGCCGGATGCTGATGAGCAGGCAAGATGGGCAGCTAATGACTGGGATGTTACTTATGTAGGATGTGATGCACGTCAGTCCGGTACTATGCAGGGTGAAATGATCGTTGACCTTGGCTTAGACAAAGTTGATTTAAACGGCGATGGCAAAGTTCAGTATGTAATGGTTCAGGGCGATCCTGAAAACGTAGATGCTAAGTATCGTACCGAGTTCTCTGTTAAGGCTCTTACAGATGCAGGCTGGACAGTAGAAGCTTTAGCTGATCAGGTTGGTAACTGGGATCAGGCTCAGGGACAGCAGATCGTTGCAAATGCTTTAGGACAGTTTGGTAAGGATGTAGAAGTTGTATTCTGTAATAACGATGCTATGGCACTTGGTGCTAAGCAGGCTATTGATACAGCAGGACGTACTGTTGGTACCGATATCTATCTTGTAGGTGTTGATGCTTTAACAGAAGCTCTTGAATTAGTAATCGAAGGCACTATGACCGGTACAGTATTCAATGATCACATTGCACAGTCTCACAGTGCAGCAGACGCAGCTAAGGCTTTCTTAGACGGTGCTGACGTAGAGAAATATATCGGTTGTGATTATGTAAAGGTTACTTCTGATAACGCACAGTCAGTTCTTGATTCTCTTAAATAATGATCAGAGAACTTAAAATGAATGGATAAGTGAAACTTGTTCGAAGATAATAAGTGCGGGTGTTGAATACGGCACCCGCACTTGTTTTTGAATTAGATATGAAATAAGGAGGAGCAAAATGGCTGAGTATAAACTGGAGCTTAGGGGTGTATGCAAGTCATTCCCTGGAGTAAAAGCGTTGGATAATGTACAGCTATCCCTCAAGCCGGGTTCTGTTCACGCATTAATGGGTGAGAATGGTGCCGGAAAGTCAACTCTTATGAAATGCCTTTTCGGTATTTACAAGATGGATGCAGGAGAGATTATCCTCGACGGAGAAAAAATTGATGTTGTCAATCCTGATGAAGCAATGAAAAAATATGGTATTGCAATGGTGCATCAGGAATTGCAGCCGGTATTAACGAGAAGTGTTGCTGAGAACCTTTTCCTGGGAAGATTCCCGGTGAAGAAGATAGGACCATTACAGCTGATCGATCATAAGACCATGAATGAGGAAGCTTCGAAATGGTTAAAGGAAGTAAATTTGGACGTAGATCCTAAAATTACATTAAGCGAGCTGTCCATCGGACAGATGCAGTCTGTAGAAATTGCGAAGGCAGTTTCCCAGAATGCGAAGGTAGTTATTTTTGATGAGCCTACTTCATCACTTTCTGATAAGGAAGTAGAAGAGCTGTTCCGTATCATGGGAGATCTGAAGAAAAAAGGTGTTTCCATGGTTTATATCTCACATAAGATGGATGAGATCAAGCGTATTGCGGATGACATCACGATTATGCGAGACGGTACGTATGTAGGAACCTGGCCGGCTGATGAACTGAGCACGGACCAGATCATTGCAAAGATGGTAGGACCTGAGCTTACCAA
>CAYXQG010000021.1:0-14341 GCA_964467405.1 uncultured Acetatifactor sp.
ATATCCATTTGCGCCATGACCTCCTTCACATTATCGATCAACTGCATATGAGGCTCTACTACCTGGCGCATATTGTAATAGGAATCCTTCATCTCCACGATCAGGGTTCCTTCTCCGTACATTGTATTCATAAAATCCGCAGCAGCAAGGAAACGTGCCTTCTTTTGTTCAAACTTCTCTTTGTCATGGTCACGGATAATATAATCCATCCGGGTTTCCTCCACGTTTCCGGTAATGCCGTCTAAATGATAGAAGCCCTCATATCCTTGTGTATACATAGGATTTTCAAAAACAGGAAGCAGACTTTGGAATTGCTGTGCAAGCAGTATGGAATTTTTCATCTTTCCTTTTGCAGAACCCGGATGCACACTTAATCCATGCACATATACCTTTGCACCTGCGGCATTAAAGTTCTCATACTCGATTTCTCCCAATGCACCACCATCCACAGTATATGCATAATCGGCACCAAAAAGATCCACATCGAAATAATCCGTACCGCAGCCGATTTCTTCATCCGGAGTAAATCCGATCCGGATCTTGCCGTGCTTAAGCCCGGGATTTGTCAACAGATACTCTGCCATAGCCATAATTTCTGCAATACCTGCCTTATCATCTGCGCCCAGCAGGGTTGTTCCGTCTGTCACGATCAGATCTTTGCCTGCCAGTTCCCTGATTTCCGGGAAATCACTTACCTTCAGTACTACCTGCAGTGCTTCATTTAATACGATATCTTCTCCGTCATATTCTTTCACAATACGAGGCTTTACATTTGCACCGCTGATAGCCGGAGAAGTATCCATATGTGCAATAAATCCAAGCACAGGAGCTTCTTCGCAGCCCTCGGAAGCCGGTATGGTTGCATAAACATAGCAATGCTCTGTATCATATACAATGTCAGCTGCACCTATCTCTTCAAGCTCTTCTGTTAATACCTTAGCCAGATCATGCTGTTTTGCAGTACTGGGAGATAAACCGGTCTGTTCATCCGAACAGGTATCGATCTGTACATATTTCAAAAATCTTTCTATAACATCCATTTTCTTTCCTCACATTTCCGCTACATTTTTATAAGCTTTCTTATCCGTTATAAAAGATATTTCTTCTTATAAACCAATTCTATCTTATCAAACCCAACTGATTTATGCAAGTAGATAACGAATGGTAAAATAGCTCTGTAACGGGCTTAACTGTCGAAAATAAAACAGCACCTTCCGTTTCCGGAAAGTGCCGCTTCATTTTCTTTTCAAAACCAAGGATTTCTCCCTGTCTTATCCTGTTTACTGCTCCTGTTGGCTATCATCCTTTGTAACAATATTGACATTGACTGCATCCTTCTCACTCAAAGCTTTTCCTGCCAAAAAGCCTGATAAAATAGAGGAAAGATCTACGCCTGTTGACTCCTTTAAGCCATCCGTTACCTGATTTACCGTATTCATGATATCCTTCATCAATCTGGTATTGTTACCGTCACCGTACATAGTGATCTTATCCACCTTCTCAAGAGGCATTGCAGCATTCTTAACTACCTCCGGGAGTGCTTTAAAGTACATCTCAAGGACAGCTGCCTCACCCATCTTGGCCATTGCTTCTGCCTTCTTTTCAATACCTTCTGCTTCTGCGATCGCTTTTGCCTTGATTGCTTCTGCTTCAGCCAGACCCTTGGTACGGATACCTTCTGCTTCCTGCTCCATGGTATATTTCTGTGCTTCTGCCTGTGCCTTCATAGCCTCTGCTTCTTTTTCGGTTTCAAACTTTCTTGCTTCTGCTTCACGCTGTCTTTCATACAGCTGTGCGTCTGCTTCCTGCTGCTTTGCAAACTTCTCAGCCTCTGCCTTTTTCTTGATCTGTGCATCCAAAGCCTGCTCCATTACCTCGGCTTCCTTCTGCTTTAAGAGAATCTCTTTCTCCTGCTTGGCAATATTTGCATTTGCAGTGGTGATCTCAACCGTCTTACGCTGTTCCTCTTCCTGGATCTTATATGCCGCATCAGCTTCCGCTTTCTTAATATCGGATTCTTTCTTAAGCTCAGCCTTCTTGATCGCCAGCTCATTCTCCTTGATCGCAATCTCAGACTCTGCATTCACCTGTGCTTCATTTGCTTCCCGTTTTGCATTTGCCTGTGCTTTTGCTATTTCCTTCTCACTTTCTGCTCTGGAAATAGCTGCATTCTTCTGGATCTTAACAATATTATCCACACCAAGGTTCTCAATGACACCATTGCCGTCTACGAAGTTCTGTACATTAAAGCTGATGATATCCAGACCCATTGCTGCAAGATCCGGCTCTGCATTTTCTTTTACCAGATTTGCAAACTTCTGACGGTCTGAAACCATTTCCTCTAAAGCCATCTTACCTACGATCTCTCGTACATTACCTTCCAGAACTTCCCTTGCAACACGTCCGATGTACTCCGGATTCTTGTTCAAAAAGTTCTGTGCTGCCAGATTCAGTCTGTCTTCATTATCACTGATTTTTACATTGACTGTTGCATCCACATTAATATTGATATAATCCGCGGTCGGAACTGCATTGGATGTTTTAACATCAATAGGGATCAGCTGAAGATTTAACTCATCCTTTCTTTCCAGAAAAGGAATCTTCACACCTGCTTTACCGATCAATACCTTAGGCTTTTTACGCAAACCTGAAATGATGATCGCTGTATCCGGTGAAGCCTTTACATAACCGGTTAAGAAGATGATGACAAACACCGCAATGATCACAATTGCAATTGTCGGAACGAAAGTAACCACTCCAAAGCTGCCTAACAAACCACTTAAAACAATACTACTCATAAGTACCTCCTCCTCTTATGTCATTTTATTTTCTGTATACTGTAAACAGAACCTTTATCTTTTGTTCTGTAAGTATAAGCCTATCTTATCATTTTCCCAAATACCATGCCAGCTCATAATACATACGATATCCTGTCTAAAATGTGCAAAACTGCACGTTAAGCTATCCTCTGATCTGACCGTATCCGCGAACCTGATATTTATAAGAGGTCAACTCCTTTAGTCCCATCGGTCCTCTGGCATGAAGCTTTTGGGTACTGATACCGATTTCAGCTCCGAATCCGAATTCATAACCATCCGTAAATCTGGTGGATGCATTTACATATACACATGCAGCATCTACACCATTTAAAAAAATCTCAGCAGCCTCCGGTGCATTTGTCACAATACACTCAGAATGCCTTGTATTATATTGATTAATATGGGCCACAGCCTCCTCTGTACTGTCAACTGTCTTCATGGAAATAATATAGTCCAGATATTCCGTCGCAAAATCCTCATTAGTAGCAGCAACACAGCCGGGGATCACTTCACGGATTCCTTCATCGGCACGGATTTCTACATGCTTCTCATCCAAAGCCTTCTTAAGCTTTGGAAGCAGTGCCTGACGGATATCCCTATGTACAACTAAAGATTCACATGCATTACAAACACCGATTCTCTGTGTTTTGGCATTCAAAATAATCCGAACGGCCATATCAACATCTGCATCCCGATCTACATAAATATGACAATTCCCGGTACCGGTTTCAATTACCGGAATGGTACTGTTCTCCACCACTGTTCTGATCAGTCCGGCTCCCCCGCGCGGTATTAAGACATCCACATATTCTTTCATCCTCATAAACTGTGCCGTCACTGCACGATCCGTATCTGTGATCAGCTGAATGGCATCTTCTGTAATATTGGCAGATCTTAAGCCCTCACGAATCACCTCAGTGACCGCCTTATTGGAATTTATGGCATCACTGCCCCCCTTTAAGATCACAGCATTACCGGCTTTAAAGCAAAGTCCGAAGGCATCTGCCGTAACATTTGGTCTGGACTCATAAATAATACCAATCACACCCAGAGGCACACGCCTTTTTTCAATATGCAGGCCATTTGGTCTGTCAAAGGTTTCCAGACACTCTCCCACAGGATCCGGCAGCTGTACAATTTGCAAAAGCCCCTCTGCCATAGCTGCAATACGGCTTTCCGTAAGCCTTAATCTGTCGATCAGACCCGGATGCATTCCATTGGCTTCTCCATTCGCAATATCCAATGCATTTGCAGCAAGCAGCCTCTCCGTATTGACCGTCAGCGCCCTTGCAACTGTTTTTAAGGCTTCATTCTTGACCTGCGTGGTCAATGTCTGTAAACTATATTTTGCTGAAACTGCACGTTTTCCCATACTTTCCAAATTCATATCCTGCACCATATTTCCGGCCATTTTGCCGAAAATCCCTTATTAAGTTATTCTTTTTGCTACATCAGGATTACCTGATACGGTTTTCTGTCCCATTCCTGCGTCGGCAATTCTTCTATTTGCTGACATTTATAACCGATCCCTACAGAATAGGTCTGAAGGTTTGGCTTATCCTGCAGATACCTGTCATAAAAACCCCCTCCATATCCCAGACGATTACCGTAAATGTCAAATGCCGCACCTGGCATTAACAAAAGCAGCTTTTTATCCTTGTAAGCTTCATATGCAAAACATTCTGTCGATCCGTCCGGCTCCCGGATGTTCTTATATCCTTTTTTTAAATCCTCCAAGGAAGTGATCCGGTAAAACTGCATAGTAAGCCCCTTTTTACCAGGCTTCTTATCTTTTTCAAAGGCTGTATCATTCATATCTGCCATCCGGAATTCTTCAACTCTGGGGACATAGACCTTCTTTCCCTTACGAAGTGCCTCTGTAATGATTTCCTCCGTACTGATCTCACTGCCGTAATTTACAAAAGCCAGCAGCACCTCTGCCCTGTAAAACCATTGATGCCCTATGATTCTGTCTGACATTGCAATATCGGCCCTTCGACGTTCTTGAAGGGACAGGGCATCCCTTTTTGCCAATACCTCTTTTCGAATCAGCTTCTTTTTCCAAACAATGTCTTCCTGCTGTCCCATTGCTTTACTGCTCACCCTTATTACCGTACTTCTCGCCAAGATTTTCCAGTGTACCATCCTCATGCTGGATCGTAATACTGTTTAACTGTCCTCTCAAATTAGCTTTTACATTCGCTATATATTCTGCACGAAGCTTAGCCTGTTCCTGCTTTTCCGCTTCTGTCAGGCCCTCCGCCTTTGATTTATGATATAATTCATTAATACGTTTAATCTTTTCTTCTAATGTCATAATATTCCTCACTCTTTTTTCTTTCTTACTTATGCAAGTGATCCACAAATTCCGCCAAATTAAAATTCTCATCCTTATTTGCCTTAAACAATGTCCCTACCTTATTGCCGGCAACAATTTCATGGAGTACGCCGATATCCCTGCTGTTGGCAATGATCATATCCACATCTGAGCTGGTTGCGATCTTAGCTGCTATCATTTTGGTATTCATGCCGCCGGTTCCTACACTGCTTCCTGTGGAGCCCTTGCCCATATTCATATATTCCTCAGTCAATACGTCTACCTGTTCAATAAACCTGGCATCCGGATTTTTTCTGGGATCGTCCGTATAAAGGCCATCAATATCTGATAAAAGAATTAACAGATCCGCATCCACCAGGGCTGCCACAATAGCTGACAGGGTATCATTATCGCCGATTTCAATTTCATAGGTAGCTACCGTATCATTTTCATTGACAACCGGTATCACACCCATCTGCAGAAGCTCACTGAAGGTATTATGGGCATTAAAACGGTTCAGATCATCCACGATGGTATTTTTCGTCATAAGAATCTGTGCTGCAATCTGATTATATTCTGCAAATATCTTCTGGTAAACCATCATTAATCTGGCCTGTCCGATAGCCGAGCAGGCCTGTTTCACAGCCATGGCCTCCGCCTCATTCTTCGGTCGGATGTTTTGAAGCTGGATCGCTTTTCTGCCGGCTGCGATTGCGCCGGAGGTAACCAGCACAACATCCTTTCCCTGATTCCTGATATCGCACAGCTCCCTTACCAATTTCTCCAAACGGGTATAATCCAAATCTCCCGTTTCTGCATGCTGCAGGGACGAAGATCCGATTTTTACTACAATACGTTTTTTATCTTTCATTGCTTCTCTTAAAGTAGACATATTATCCTCACTATATGATAAATAGTTATCATGTATCATACATCATTTTCTTTATTACGTCAATGTGCAAAAGAATTGGAATACTTGCCTGCAATTTCTTCTGCAATCCTCATACCGTCCATGGCCGCCGAGGTAATGCCTCCTGCATATCCTGCACCTTCCCCGCAAGGATATAAACCGCGCAGGGCTGACTGCAGTGTCTCATCCCTGTGGATACGGACAGGGGATGAGGTTCTGCTCTCCACTCCAAGCATCAATGTCTCCGGACTGTTAAAGCCCTGGATCTGATGTCCGAAAGCTTCCATCCCTTCCACAAATGCACAATTGCATTCTTTTGGCAAAATACCTGTCAAATCACTAAATACAAATTCTCCCCTGGTACAGGGCATAAATTCCGCCCGAGTACAGTCTGTCACTGTGTCGCTTTCTTCTACAGCTTTACGGAAATCCCCATATCTCTGCACAGGGATTTTTCCTTTACCTGCTTCATAAGCTCTTTTTTCCAGCTCTCTTTGGAATGCTATACCTGCAAGAGGATGATCCGACTTAAAATCCTCAGGTGTTACTGCTACAATGATTGCACTGTTTGCATTGGCAGAACCACGGTCACTATAGCTCATACCATTGACTGCCAGTCGTCCTTCCTCAGAGGAAGCATTTACCACATAACCACCCGGACACATACAGAAGGAATATACACCGCGGCCAGCCAAGGTCTGTGCAGTTACCTTATAGGCTGCTGCCCCAAGAATACCCGCATCCTCCCTTCCGTATTGACTCATATTGATCATTGCCTGGGGATGTTCTACCCGGAATCCGACTGCGAAGGATTTTGCTTCCATAGGTACCTTCTGTTCGTAAAGTGTTTCGAAAGTATTTCTGGCACTATGGCCAATGGCCAAAATCACCGTTTCGCAAGGGATTTCATACATTTCTCCCTTGGCATCACATACCTGTACTCCGCTTATGTGTCCTTCACTGATCAAAAGACGTTTCATCTCGGTTTCAAAATGCACTTCTCCGCCATTTATTAATATCGTTTCGCGCATACTCTTGACTACTTTAGTCAAAACATCCGTTCCAATGTGCGGTTTGGCATCATATAATATCTTCTCAGGCGCACCATGCTCTACCAGAATCCTTAATACTTCCTTATTCCTGCCGTCCTTATCCTTTACAAGGGTATTTAATTTTCCGTCGGAAAAAGTACCGGCTCCTCCTTCTCCAAATTGTACATTGGAAGAAGGATTCAGAATGCCTGTTTCCCAGAAGTGCATCACGTCCTCTGTTCTGGCATCTACGTCCCTTCCTCTCTCTAATAAAATGGGACAATATCCGTGCAGCGAAAGCATATATCCGGCAAACAATCCTGCCGGCCCCATTCCCACGATCACCGGTCTGTGCTTCATAAGAAGCTCTCCTGCTGGTGGAAAGACATACTTTTTATCCGTTACTGCAGTGACCTGATTTTCCCTGCAATTTTTTCGTATCTTATCCTCTTTCGCTGCCAGTCTGCTGCTTAATTTTACATCTGCAGCATAGCTGTAATAAATTTCCGGTTTTTTTCTGGCATCAATAGATTGCTTTACAATATTTAGCTCCTCAATATCCGATGGTTTTATCTTTAAAATGGATGCTGCCTTATTCAGAATCATTTGCTTGTCCGCCTCCGGCTGCACCTTTATCTGATTTACCCGTAACATATCTTTTCCTCTTTCTTCCCTTACAACTGACAGCTACCCATTCTCTTACTTTGCCGCTGCCCGTCCTGCGATCACTCCGCTGGTCCATGCCCACTGCAGATTGTATCCTCCGCATCTGCCGTCCACATCCAGTATTTCTCCTGCAAAATATACATTTTTAAGCTTAACGGACTCTAACTGATCCGTCACCTCTGCTACATCCACTCCGCCGGTACATACCTGTGCATTATCAAAACCGTTAGATCCTGTGATATGCATTTCAAAGCTTCTGCACAGTGTGAAAACCTTACAAAGCTGTTCCGTTTTGACTCCGGCTGCCGAAGCTGCAGGCTGCAAACCTGCCAGTCTGATAAATTGCATCATTAATTTCTTATTTAATATTCCCGTAAAAAATTCTTCTACCGTAAGATGCGTCCGTCCTCGGTGATCTCTGCATCTATCCTGTATCATTTGCTCAAAGGTCTTCTCATCCATATGAGGCAGGAAATTAATTCTCGCAACAAGGGAAGGTACTGTAGTCTGTTTTCCTCCAACCTTTTTATGCTCTGCCTCATATAAATACCGGTTGACAGCACCGCTTAATTGAAATACAGGAATTCCCGAAATACCATAATCGGTTAATTGAAGCTCACCGCTTTCTTTGCTGATCAACTTCTGCCCTGCATAAATATGTATATCTGCTTCTGCCCGGATTCCGGCAATTGCTTTACAAAAGCTGTCACTGCATCTTAATTGCACCAAAGACGGCAGTACAGGCACTATTTTATGCCCCAGCATCTTTGCCAATTCAAAGCCTGATCCGTCAGAACCGGTTTTGGGTGCTGCTTTGCTGCCGCAGGCTAAGATCACACAATGATAAAATGCGCTGTCCTTATCTGTCTCAATACAGAGTTTTTCCTGACCGCCTGAAACCTTCTTCCTGCAAATACGATTTACCTTTGCCTCATAAAGAACTCTGATTCCATACTGTTCTACAGCAAACCGAAGCACATCTAAAACCACTGCCGCCTGTTCTGCCAAAGGATAAATATATCCGTTTTTTTCCTTCACACACAAGCCAAGCTCATGAAAAAAGGCAATCGTATCCCCTGTTGTAAAACGCTCCAGGCAGCTGCTTACTCTTTCCATACAATGACTGTAATAATATTCCGGCTTCAAATCATAATTTCCCAGATTACACTTGCCATTACCTGTGGAAAGTATTTTCTTTCCCAGCCTGTCAGTATGCTCATATATGGTAACCTCTGCACCGTTTTTTGCAGCTTCTATGGCCGCTGCCATACCTGCAGCTCCGCCTCCGATTATTGCAACCTTTCTTTTTTCCATTGATCCAAAACCTTTCTTATCCTTAGCTTTTCTGCTTTCTCTTCTTTTTCAGCTTGTATAACCTTCCAGGAAATCATACAGCTGTTCTTCTCCTGATATCAGCATACCTTGTATGATATCCTGCTGCAGGGAGGCAGGTAATTTTATCAGGTCAATATCCGTATTCATAAATACGGTCTTTTTATCCTCCAAAAGTACTGTCACCTTGCCATTGTATACTACAACATAAAAGTTATTGCTTGGCTTCACGTAGCTGTAGTGCATGATCACTTCTACCTTAGCTGCCGAAAACCTTGCCACCTCCAGGCTGACAAACCCTCTCTCCAATTCTGCCAAAGGCGGATTCTCCTCATACTCCTCCATACAGCTTACAAACAGCTCCCGATTCATACCAAGATATTTTTCCGGCAGCCGCATGGCAGTCCGCACCTCATCTCCGGTGTCCATATCCTTCTCTATCAACAGATATACTGTATCTGCATTAGTCACATCCTCTTTTGCCAGGGTCTGTACCATCTGCTGCATTTTAGGATCATTCTGTATGATTTTCTCCTGTGACAGGGTACTGTTTTCTGTCCTATCCTCCGGGGCTTTTGATTCCTGCGTCTTAACCGGAAAGAAATATCTTCCTGCATAAAGTCCCGTTCCAAAGCCTGCCAGAAGGCTAAACAGCATACATACAAAAAACAAACTGAACCATTTTACGTTTTTCACGTTCATTCCTCCATAGCATATCTTTTCGCTATGTAAACAGTATCAGCTTGTTTTTCCTAAAATATTCATTTGAAAATAACAGACAGCAGTTTTCTTCCCAATCTGCCGTAAATTTGCTTTATGTCATTATCATTAAATACCCTGCACACCGCCAACAATACCAAATAAACAAGAACAGTAAGCACAGTTCCTATATAAAAGCATGCACAGTTACCGATATGAGGGGTCAATATACGCGCCAGAAAATATACCAGTAAGCCTACAATTCCCACGCAAACCAAAGGAAACAAAAAGCTTCTGACATATTCTGCCTGCAAACGATATTTACGCACAGTAAGCATTCCCAAAATAACACAGGAAACACCCATTGCCATCCATCCGGCGCAGGCAATCGCCTGTATCCGTACTTCCATCCTGCCGGACATTAAGATACCAAGGAGCACAAAAACAACCATACCACCGGAAAGCACAAGAATGCTATCCTTCCATCTGTTATGTACCCCATGCACCATTACAAAATAGATTAACATTGCAAGAAGCGGTATGTATAATGCTCCATAGGGTAAAATCTGCAAAAGCAGCGGATTTCCCTCAAAGAACCCCGTTGTGATCTGCGGTGCCAAAACTGCCGGGATCACCCCTGTCAGAATACCTGCACACCAGGTATATTGCATTCCCAGGCTGATCATATCCCGGATCTGGCGTGTATTCTGTCCCTTGACTGTATATATAATTCTGGCATAGAGATATACCAGTCTGGCACATATAAGGAACAAAGGGATTGCACAAAGAAGCAGGTACTGTCCTCCCCAAATACCAACACTTTCCTTATCGCTTAACAAAATCAGAGAAAGCACGGCAAATAATGCCGGCATTATACGAAGCCAAAGGCCTCCTGCACTCATTCTGCCAAATCCAAGCAAAGCATCCTTCATACTTTCCGTTCTCTGAAGCCCCTCTTTGCTTTTTTTCATATCATATTGTCTGTCACTTAGTATATAAAATATCAAAAGTACGATCCATACAATAAACTCCGCAGCCAAAATAGCCACAGAAAGCCCTGCTGCACCATACATACCATAAAAATCATCATTTTTTAAAAGGGAAGAAACCTTTTCTCCGTATTCCAGCATATTCCTGCCAAAAAGCTGCCCGAAGCATACAAAAAGAAGCAGTCTGAGCAAATCTGCGATCACACTCTGTACATGAGAACCGAAGCTTTGAAAATATCCTAAAAATACAGCATCTGCCGTTCTGAGCAGCAACACCGGTGATAAGATCCTGATGATCAAGCCTGCACCGGGTAATGAAAATATCTTTTCTGCAATCACATCGGAAAACAGAAATAACAGACCAAATAATATAATACTTATAGCTGCCTGTATACCAAAAACTCTTTTCCTATAAAGGGCTGCATCCATGAAGCGGGAACGTTTCCTGCGATACTTAAGCATTCTTCCTAAGACATCTGCGGTATTTCCTGTCGTCAAAGCCAAGAACACGCCGACACATCCCATGCCTGTCATCAGATATGCAAGTCCGTTACTTCCTATTGCCCTGCCAAAAACAAGCAGCATCAAAATCCCCGGTACATAAGTATAAAACTGTATTTGTTTCTTCTTTACCTCTGTTTGACTCATTCGCAACTCTCCGTACTTAATCTCTGGTAATTGAAAGCTTTTGTAATGCCGCCTCCTGTTTCTGCTCCATAACAGCAGCTTCCTCCGGCTCCATATGGTCATAGCCTGATAAATGAAGCATACTGTGTGCAACCAAAAATGCAAATTCTCTCTTTTGGCTGTGTCCGTAATTTTCTGCCTGTTCCTTTACCTTATCCACAGATATGATAATATCTCCAAGGATCAGCTCACCTGTCTCGGGATCAAAATAATCTGCCTCCTGATCCTCATCCACCTCAAAATCTCCCGGCTGTTCAAAATCCAGGTTTGGGAAGGATAAAACATCCGTTTCACGGTCAATATCCCTGTATTCTTTGTTAAAATAACGAATTCCTTCATTATCCGTTAAGAGCACATTGACCTGAGCCTCATAAGGACAGGCTTCCGAATCCAATATTTCTTCCACAACCTGCCTGACAATCTCATGAATATCAAAATCAAATGTAACATCCGTTTCATTTTCTATAAAGAATTGCATCTTTCTCCCCCTTTGTACTATCGGCGTCTGTCTCTGCCTGCTTTTGATTTTTCTTTTGCTTCAAAATCATCATATGCCTTTACAATCTTCTGTACAAGCGGATGTCTCACAACATCCTTGCTGGTTAACGTACAGAATGCAATATCGTCAATTTTGGAAAGAACCTTTGTAGCAACATCCAGACCGGACTTTGTTCCCGGTGCCAGATCCTTTTGGGAGGCATCACCGGTAATGACAACCTTCGAGCCGAAACCGATACGTGTCAAAAACATCTTCATCTGTGCCGGTGTCGTATTCTGTGCCTCATCCAGTATAATATATGCATTATCTAATGTACGACCTCTCATATAAGCCAGGGGAGCTACTTCTATCAGCCCTTTTTCCATATTCTTGGCGAAATTCTCAGCACCCATGATCTGATATAATGCATCATACAAAGGACGTAAATAAGGATCTACCTTACTTTGCAGATCGCCCGGCAAAAAGCCTAATTTTTCACCGGCTTCAATAGCAGGTCTTGTCAGAATGATACGTCCCACCTCGTCATTTTTAAAAGCAGTGATCGCCATTGCCATTGCCAGATAAGTCTTACCGGTACCGGCCGGACCCAGGCCAAAAGTGATCATCTTATTACGAATGGCATCCACATATTGCTTTTGTCCCAAGGTTTTTGGTTTGATCGGTTTTCCACTTATGGTATGACATATAATGTCTCCGTCTATTTCTGTTAAGATTTCTTCTTTATTTTCCATACCCAGTGTAATCGCGTAGTCTACGCTTTGCTCCTCTATTTCATTTCCTCTTTTGGATATTTCTGTCAGCTGACTTAATATCCTGCAGGCACGGTTTGCGTCCCGTTCTTCACCTGTTATGATCACTTTTCCGTTCCTGTCAACTATCGTAACATGCAGATCCCTCTCTATCTTTTTTACATAGGAATCTCCTGCACCGAAGATTTTTTGCATATGTTCAATGGTCATATCCATTTGCAATGATACTTCACTCATTTATCAATTCTCCAAAGCTTGTTGTATCTGAGACATTTGCGTCTCAACCAGTGTCTCTGCAGGCTCTGCTACTACAATTTCACCGCTCGCCTCCCAGATATCACTTTTCTTTACTATTTTAACATCTTTTTCTATAATTTGTACCCCTTTTTCCTCTAAACTTATAATAAATTGCGAAAATTTTTTCTGCAATATATCCACCGCCTGCTCTTTTGTATACAGGCATTCCTTATTTTGGTATTCCCGATAAGTAAAGTACCCCCAAAGAAGCGGGATTTTTAATTGTTCAATGACTTCCGGCGTCGTCTCCCGGATTAAAACATCATAATATAAGAACGGTTCGGATACCGGATAAGCCAGTTCATATTCTCCAATCCGGATATAGGGATAAGTCTTTTTTCTGCCGGTATAGTTTTTCATAATATAAGAAGCAGGCAGGCTCTCCCTGTAAACTATGCTGTGTCTGATATATACATCTGCATCCGCCTTCACATACAGATATTCCCGTATGGTTCCGTCATCATTTTTAACCGGTATTCTTCCCTCCACCAATATCATATTCTCTGTTACGGCATCTCCCTGTCTGACCAAAGGTACACCGCTTCGAACTATAATAGAATAAACATCTCCTTCCACAGGAGCTATCAGATCATATCCGGTATCCGTCTCATTTGTTTCAACGACCTTCATACCATTGCTTTCTCTGATTGCAAGCTGAAAAGTAGTTCCCTCAAATTTACCGGAGGTCCATATGATATCCGGGAATACGATCCGGATTTTCTTTTCTAATTGTTCGATATCCAGATTCTTTTTTTGCATACCTACGCTGATATCTTCTTGCTTAAGATAATCAAATAATTGTTCCTCCGTAATCCTGTAATTTCCCTCTATTTCAATCCGCCATACAAAGCCGGAGCTGACATACCAGAAAAAAACAGTGAATATACATGCTGACAAAAAGAGCTTTCTTTTACTTCCTTTTGAAATAAAAAAAGGCAGTCCCTTTCTCTCCAGAATGGCTGCCTTTGTTCCGGTTTTTCTCACTATGGGACGTAACTGCCGAAAAGCCTTTAAGCTGATGCACATCTCATAATATTCTGCACTTCGGCACACATCCCATAGTATAATATTTTTATAACCGCACAGATTCATAAAACGTTCCACTGAAAGACCGCTGACGCGTATCCGCAGATACCCCTTCAGCCAGTTAATGATTCCAACCACACCATTCCTCCTGCCTTAAAGATAATTAATACCGGTAATTCTTCCGGTCAGCTTCATATCTTCATTGGTATAGTATGTGATCATCAAATGTTTTCCCATAAATTGAACCCTGCTGTTTCTTCCCTGTAAAATAATACATGTATCGGAATATTCCAGGATACCCTTATAATTTTCTACCCAGG
>CAYXQG010000022.1:0-14298 GCA_964467405.1 uncultured Acetatifactor sp.
GGTATTACTGTAGCTGAGGTTAAGGCTAAATGTGATGCTCTTCATGAGTTTAACCCTATGATGGGTCACAGAGGATGCCGTCTTGCAGTTACTTATCCTGAAATTGCAAGAATGCAGACAAGAGCGGTTATGGAAGCTGCTATTGAAGTAAAGAATGAAAAGGGATATGATATTGTTCCTGAAATCATGATTCCTCTTGTTGGAGAGAAGAAAGAGTTGAAATATGTTAAGGATGTTGTTGTAGAAGTAGCTGAGGCTGTTAAGGCAGAGAAGAATTCTGACATTGTATACCATATCGGTACTATGATCGAGATTCCTCGTGCAGCTCTTACTGCAGATGCTATTGCTGAAGAAGCAGAATTCTTCTCCTTCGGTACCAATGATTTAACACAGATGACCTTCGGTTTCTCTCGTGATGATGCCGGTAAGTTCCTTGATTCTTACTATCAGACCAAGATCTTTGAATCTGATCCTTTTGCAAGACTTGATCAGACAGGTGTAGGCCAGTTAGTGAAGATGGCAGCAGAAAAGGGTCGTGCAACTCGTCCTGACCTTAAGTTAGGTATCTGTGGTGAGCACGGCGGAGATCCTTCTTCTGTTGAATTCTGCCACAAGGTAGGCTTGAACTATGTATCATGTTCACCTTTCCGTGTGCCGATCGCAAGACTTGCAGCAGCACAGGCAGCTATTAACGAAAAGCACTAATCAGAGGTTAGCGAATAACGCAACAATTTAATAGCATTCGCCCACATTATCGAAAGATAGTGTGGGCGTTTTCTTTTTGCTCTTTTCGCCGGCTACTCATTGAGGGTAAGTTGAATGTTCAGTTTGTTCAAGCACCTTGACAACTGAATATTCAACTTAGGCAATGGCTTGGCAATGCAAGGTAAAAAGGTACTCCTTGTAGATGCTGATTTGCAGGGAGATTTAACAACCTGTATTGGATGGCGAGATACAGACGGACTTCCAATTCCAAAGCCACAGGAGTAAATATCAGACTCATCCGGAAACTAATGTCACAGCAGACATGGCTATCGACGAACTTGTGTCGAAGACTTGCAAGAATATACTGTCCAACAGTGAAAAAGCCAGAAATCTGCTTTCAGCAACAGGCTTCTCTATGCCGATCACTTGCACTCATAGTGATTTCATTGGAAGTACAATAAACCGAAGGATGGTCTTTACACCTTTTGGTAATTTGCTTATAATATAAGTATCTTATTTATATTGGGAGGTAGTGAAAGAATGGGAGATGAGCAGGTTATGAATGTTGGGGAGAATACAGCAGAGGTGATGGAAAGCATGCAGGATTATGAGAAGGAACTGGAAGCGTCTTTTCGTAAGATTTCAGAAGGTGACATCCTTTCCGGTACAGTGATCCATGTCAGCGAAGAGGGTGTGATTTTGGATCTTCGCTATTATACACAGGGCGTGATCAAGGCAGAGGATATGAGTGATGATCCGGGCTTTTCCATATTGTCGGACATTCAGATCGGGGATACTGTAGAGGCAACGGTTGTCCGTATGGATGACGGACAGGGAAATATCGTACTTTCCCGTAAGGCTGCAACGAAGATTTTAGCATGGGATAAGCTACAGACTTATATGGATGAAAATACAGATTTGACGGTGAAGGTATCTGGTGTGACAAATGCCGGCGCGATCTGCTATGTGGAAGGAATCAGAGGCTTCCTGCCGGCATCCCAGCTATCAATGGATTATGTGGAGGATGTCAATCCGTGGCTGGGCAAATGTCTGAAGGTCAGAGTGATCACTGTGGATGCAGATAGAGAAAAACTTGTTCTGTCGGCCAAGGTTATTTTAAAAGAGGAGGCTGCGCAGGAGCATGCACGTAAGATTGCCATGGTGATTCCGGGAAGTGTTTTGGAAGGTATAGTGGAAAGCCTGACAGCATACGGAGCTTTTGTAAATCTGGGTGACGGACTGAGCGGTCTGGTGCATATTTCTCAAATCAGTACAAAAAGGATCAGAAAGCCATCTGAAGTGGTAAATGTGGGCGATAAGGTTAAGGTAAAGGTTCAGAATACCAATGACGGAAAGATTTCTTTGAGCATGAAGGCTTTGCAGGAGGACATGCAGGCAGATACGATCGAGGAGTTTCATTTTACCTCAGAGGGTGATGCTACCACCAGCCTGGGCAGTTTGTTTGCAAATATTAAATTGGATCTGTAAAGAAGACCGATACGGAAGGTGAGTCAGTGATGAATACAATAGATGTGATTAAAAAAAGACGCAGTTATCGGGGAACCTATCAGGAGACACCAGTACCCAGAGAACATTTGGTTAAGATCATGGAGGCAGGTATGGCTGCACCGTCAGGCTCTAATAAGCAGACAACCTCTTTTATTGCAGTGGATGATCCGGAGGTTATGAAGAAATTATATGAGGTTATCAACCGGCCGCTTGGGGCAACGGCTCCGGCTATGATCTGTGTTTTAAGTAAACAAGTTTTAGCATATCAGGGCAGATGTTATGCGACACAGGATTATGCGGCAGCAATCGAAAACATGCTGCTGGCAGCGGTGGACCTGGGATATGAGAGCTGTTGGGTGGAAGGATATGTTACGGGCACGGACAGGGTCGGATATCAGATGGCTCAGATACTGGGCGTCCCGGATGAGTATGAGCTGGTTGCTTTTCTGCCGATCGGTGTGGCAAAGGATCCTATGAAACCGATTGAGAAGCTTCCCTTTGAGGAAAGGGCATGGTTTAATCATTTCAAACAATAAGAAAAAGGAGTGTCTTTTATGTGGTTTGTATTTGCCTTATTATCAGCTGTTTTTGCGGCACTTACCTCTATTTTGGCAAAAATAGGTATTGATGGAGTGAATTCCAATCTGGCTACAGCGATCAGAACGGTTGTGGTAGTGGTCATGGCCTGGGGAATGGTTTTTCTGACAAATACACAGACAGGGATTTCCCAGATCAGCAAAAAGAGCTGGCTGTTTTTGATACTGTCAGGTCTGGCAACAGGTGCCTCCTGGCTTTGTTATTACAGAGCCCTGCAGATCGGTGAAGCTTCCAAGGTGGTTCCCATTGACAAATTAAGTGTAGTGATCACATTGATTCTGGCATTCGTTTTCTTACACGAGGAATTTACGATAAGATCATTGATCGGTTGTATTCTGATCGGTGCAGGTACACTGGTTATGGTGCTGTAAACAAATAACAATGATAGTTTGAGGAGAAAATGTTATGAAGCCTGTCTATATTAAAATGGATGATGATTTTATGATTTCCGCAGCATTGTATGAGAAGGAAAATCCTAAGGCTTTGGTACAGATCATTCATGGCGCAGTAGAGCACAAGGGCCGTTATGAAAATTTTGCTGCGTTTTTACAAAAGAACGGATATGCAGTAATTGTCACGGATAACCGTGGACACGGGGAATCCGTAGGAGCAGGATATCCTTTGGGACGAATGGATAATGTAAAGAGGATCGTAAAAGATCAGGCTGCGGTTTCTGAATGGATCAAGGATAAATATCCGGGCAGAAAATTATATCTGGTAGGTCATTCTCTGGGAACCGTATTTGCAAGATGTTATTTGCAGGAGAATGATGCACAGATTGAAAAGCTTGTATTGAGTGGTACGGTTCCCTACAAGCAGGCATCCGGAGTGGGTATCTTGCTTGGAAGGGTGATCGTTTCTTTGCACGGAGAGGATAAATGCTGTGAGCTTTTCAGAGATTTGAGCGGATTGGGAGGAAAGGATGATTCCTGGGTGGTTTCTGATCAGGCTTCGCTGGAGGCATATCATAAGGACCCGCTGTGCGGATATAAGTATCCTAATATATCGACCTTGACAATGATCCGAGCCGTGAAGGAATTGCATCATTGGGAAGCCTTTAAGGTACACAATCCGAAACTTTCGATTATGAGTATTACCGGAGCAAATGATCCTATCACCGGCGGCAGGAAGGGCTTAAACAGTGTGAAGGAGGATCTGTTAAGGCTTGGTTACCCAGAAATGATCAATAAGGTCTATGACAACATGTCCCATGAAGTTTTGAATGAGACAGAAAAAGAAAAGGTTTATCAGGACGTATTAAGATTCTTTGAGGATTAATAAATTCAGAAGTTTAAAATTTAGCTCTTTATTTCTTTAAAGAGATGATGTAAAATAATTACGATTTCGTTTTATATGATGAAAAATCTGATAAGTCCGGAGGAGAAAGTAAATGAAAACTAGAATTGGTATTTTAGGCTATGGTAACTTGGGAAGAGGCATCGAGTGTGCGATCAGGCAGAATGATGACATGGAACTGACAGCAGTATTTACCCGCAGAAGTCCTGAAACAGTACAGATTCTGACAGAAGGAGTTTCTGTATATTCTGTGAATGATATTCTTCGCATGAAGGACAAGATAGATGTTTTGATTCTCTGTGGCGGAAGTGCAACGGATTTACCGAAGCAAACACCCGAGTATGCGAAATATTTTAATGTAGTGGATAGCTTTGATACACATGCAAGGATTCCGGAGCATTTTGAAGCGGTGGATGCTGCAGCAAAAGAAAACGGCAATGTGGCATTGATTTCCTGCGGTTGGGATCCGGGTATGTTTTCTTTGAACAGACTCTATGCAGGTGCAGTTCTGCCTCAGGGCAAGGATTATACCTTCTGGGGAAAAGGCGTAAGTCAGGGACATTCAGATGCGATCCGCAGAGTAGAAGGCGTTTTAGATGCGAAGCAATATACCGTTCCGGTTGATAGTGCCTTAGAGGCTGTCAGAAGCGGTTCTAATCCGGATTTGACTACCAGACAGAAGCATACAAGAGAGTGCTTTGTGGTAGCAAAGGAAGGGGCAGATCTGGACAGAATCGAGCAGGATATCAAGAGCATGCCAAATTACTTCTCCGATTATGATACTACCGTTCATTTTATTTCTGAGGAGGAGCTTCAGAAGAATCATGCCGGAATCCCCCATGGAGGATTTGTGATTCGAAGCGGTAAGACCGGTTGGAATGAAGAAAATACGCATATCATTGAATATAGTCTGAAGCTTGATTCCAATCCCGAATTTACGGCCTCTGTAATCGTAGCATATGCAAGGGCTGTTAACCGTATGAAGAAGGAAGGCGCAGCCGGATGTAAGACAGTATTTGATATAGCACCTGCTTATTTAAGTCCTCTCAGCGCAGAAGAGTTAAGAGCACATTTATTATAGGCTTATTAAGAAAGAAAACCTGAGTCTGATAATTCTGAAAGAAGAATCAGACTCAGGTTTTTTAATACTTTTTCCAGCATGCCGGATGGAATAAGATAAGCAAAGGGAAAATTTCCAAACGTCCTGCCAGCATATCAAACATCAATACCAGCTTGGAAAAGGAGGAAAAGATGGAAAAATTCTGTGTGGGACCAACCATATCCATACCGGGACCGATGTTATTTAAGGTGGCTGCTACTGCCGTGAAATTAGTTGTAAAACCATAGTTATCAATACTGATCAATAATACGGAAATAAAAAAGATGATACAGTATACCGCAATAAATACATTGGTGGAACGGACTACCTCGTGAGCAATGGGATGGTTATCAATTTTTATCTTTTTGACCATTCTGGGATGGATCAGCATGGAAAGCTCTTTTTTAATGGTTCGAAACAGAATCAGAAAGCGGGAAACTTTCATACCACCGCCTGTACTTCCGGCGCAGGCTCCCACAAACATTAAAATGATCAATATGGTTTTGGAAAGCTCCGGCCAGGTATCAAAGTCTACGGTTGAGAAACCGGAGGTCGTGATAATGGAGCCTACCTGGAAGGCTGCATGTCGGATGGTTTCTTCAATACTGCCATACAAATGGAAGATGTTAAAGCTGATAATGACCACGGAGGAGACAATGATCAACAGGTACGCCCGAACCTCTTCTAAGGCGAAAGCTTCCTTGATCTGCTTACTTATAATACAGAAATAGGCGGAATAATTGATGCCGCTGAGTATCATAAAAATGGTCACTACATTTTGAATCGCAGGGGAGTAGCCGGCCATAGAGTCATTTTTGATACCAAAGCCACCGGTACCTACTGTGCCGAAGGTAGTAGTAAGAGAATCAAAAAGTGACATACCGCATAAAAGCAATATAAGGATTTCTGCAATGGTGATCACAATGTAAATCTCATAGAGGATTTTGGCGGTATTTTTTACCTTGGGAACCAGCTTGCCGACGGAAGGTCCCGGGCTTTCTGCCTTCATCAGATTCATGGTGGAGCCGCCCATCATGGGCAGGATAGCCATGATAAATACAAATACACCCATACCGCCGATCCAATGGGAAAAGCTTCGCCAAAACAGATTGGCATGGGAGAGTGCTTCTACATCATTCAGGATACTGGCGCCTGTTGTGGTAAAACCGGAAATGGTTTCAAACATGGCATCAAAGAAGTTGGGAATATCTCCTGTCAGTATAAAGGGAAGTGCCCCCATAATACTTAAAACGATCCAGCCAAGGGATACTGCAACAAAGCCTTCCTTTGTATAAAGCTTGGATCTGCGTCTGCCGATCACGCCGCATATATGACCAAGGACAAAACACAGAGCGGCAACGGCAAGGTAGATGATAGCGTCTTTTCGCTCCCTGTAAATAAAGCCGGTAAGGGACGGCAGCAGCAGGAACAAGGCTTCGAATTTCAGAATCCAGCCAATAATATAGGAAATCAGTTTATAATTCATACTAAGTCCTCCCTGAACTAATTCATCAATATATCTGTAATATCATTCAGGCGTTCGTCGGTCAGAACAACTACAACAGAATCACCGGGCAGCAATACGTCATTACCGCTAGGGATGATGATGGTATCTTTGCGACTGATGCAGCAGATTAATATATTCTTCTTGATCGGAAGACTTACCAGAGGAATGTTAGTTATGCGCGGATTTTCCTCTTTTATATAAAATTCCAAAGCTTCGACTTTTCCGTCCTGCAGCTTGTAGAGGTTCTCTACGTTGCTGTGCAGGGAAGCATTCATGGAACGTGCATATTTGATAATAGAATCAGCAGTCAGTAAGCGTGGGTAAGTGATACTGTCCAGATTCAGATCGCCAAGTACATTATTGAATACGATACGGTTTACTTTCGTAACAACCTTGGCATTGGAAATCTTCTTGGCATATAAGGAAAGCAGAATATTTTCTTCATCCAATCCGGTCAGTGCAGCAAAGCCCTGCACATGTTCGATTCCCTCCTCCAAAAGAAGGCTTTGATCAATACCGTTTCCGCAGATAATGGTGGCCTTCGGAAGAAGCTCGCTTAATTGTTCACATCTTGCATTGTCAGGCTCGATGATCTTGACGTCAATTCCTACAGAGAGCAGGCGCTTTGCAAGATAATAGGAGATGGTACCGCCGCCCACGATCATGGCATTGTGGATCCTGTCGATATTGATTCCGATCTTCTTAAAGAAGGTATTGGCATTGGCGGGTGTTGCAACTATGGCAACCATATCGCCGGCCTTAAAAATAAAATCGCCTCGCGGGATGATGACTCTGTCCCCTCTGGTAACGGTACATACCAATACATCGCAGTTTAAGGTACTTCTGATATGTATCAGACCGTAGTTGTTCAGTTTGCAATCCTCCGTTATACGAAAATGCAGCATTTCGATTCGGCCCTTGGCAAAGGTGTCAATTTTGATGGCAGAAGGGAACTGGAAAATACGTGCGATTTCATTGGCGGAAGCAAGCTCCGGATTAATGATCATGGCAAGTCCCAGCTCCTTGCGAAGAAATTCCAATTCATTATAATAGATGGGATTGCGTACGCGGGCGATGGTTTTACAATTGCCTGCCTGTTTGGCGATGACACAGCAAAGAAGATTCTGCTCATCTGAGTTTGTAACAGCAATGAGCAGATCAGCCTGTTCGATTCCTGCTTCTAAAAGGGTCTGATAGCTGGCGGCATTTCCGATAATACCCATTGCATCCAGCTCATCCGTAATAGAACGTACATGTTCTTCTTTTATATCAATGACCACTATATCGTGGTCCTCTCCGCTTAATTGTTCAACAAGGGTATAACCAACCTTGCCGCATCCTACGATTATGATCTTCATAAGCACCTCTCTGTAAATATAAATAGTTACTCAGGTTACAATACCGCCTTAAATATATCATAAATAAGGATGTATTAAAAGGGTTATATATGCCGAACTTTTTAGAAACAAAATGTGCATTTTTTCCCGACTGTCTCATATACTGAGTTAAAGGAGCGTGGACAAAGTGTATCAGAGTATTTTGCAGATTTTCCCGAAGGAGAAAAGAGAATTTTTTCTACAGACAGCAAAAAGGGAAGCCTATGTAAATGAAATCAGACTGCGCTGTGAGAAGCCGGTTCTGGTCCTGGAGGGGGAGAGGGAATGGTATCTGGATAAAAAGGGCTGCTATACAGAAAATCCAGCGGATGCAGCCTGTATCGACCGTTATGAGTTGGAAAAGATCATCCAGCATATCTGTCACTATTCCCTGTATGCTTATGAAGAGGAATTACGACAGGGATATATAACGGTAGCAGGAGGACACAGGATAGGAATAGCAGGGCAGGCTGTCATGGAAACAACAGGGCAGATACGCACGATTAAGTATATCAGAGGAATAAATATTCGTGTGTCACATCAGATAAAAGGAGCCGCACATCCCATATTACCATATTTGTATCAGGACGGTTTCCCAAAAAGTCTCTTGATCCTGTCACCGCCCGGATGCGGCAAAACTACCCTGCTAAGAGATATCGTCCGCTGTTTCTCCGATGGAACCGCATACGGGAAGGGTGTAACTGTGGGGGTGGTGGATGAACGAAGCGAGATAGCAGGTGCCTTTATGGGACAACCGCAAAATGATGTGGGCATCAGGACGGATGTGCTGGATGCATGTCCGAAGGCGTTGGGAATGATGCTGCTATTGCGTTCTATGTCACCGAAGGTCATTGCCATAGATGAGCTGGGAAGGGAAGAGGAAATGACTGCGGTCGGGACTGTTTCGGCCTGCGGAAGCAAAATTGTAGCAACCATGCACGGAAAGGATCTTGGGGATGTAAGGAGAAGAGCCGGTATGGATAAGCTGATACAGGAGTCCTGCTTTGATACACTTTTGATATTGGGAAAGGAGCAGGGCAGGTGCATGGTTAAAAATATTTATGAAGAAAAGAAGACCGGAGAATGGGAATGCAAAAAGGAATCAGTTTATTTATGATTTTGGCCGGCTGCAGCGGACTGGGGTTCTGGTACAGTACACAATTTCAGAAGCAGTTTATCACATTACAGGCATTTTGCAGTATGCTGGAGCTGTACCTGGGGCAGATAAGGTTCACAAGATGCTCCCTGCCTGAATGCTGCCTGCAGCTAGCGGAACGGGCACAGGAACCATATGGGCAGATCTTTCGGAATATTTATGAAGAAGCCTGTGCAAACAGCGGTGAAAGCTTTGGAAATATATGTGAACGATATCTGACGGAAGGACTAAAAACAGCAGTCTGTCAGAAAAAGGACAAGGAGATCTTTATCAGCTGTTTTTCAAAGGGCGGATTTGAGGAGGATGTGTTACAGCTTCGGCATATAGAACAGGCAAGGGCTGAATTGGAAGACAGGATGGTAAGGACTGCCGGGGAAAATGCATCCAAATGCAGGCTGGCTCTCAGCCTGGGAACGATGGGAGGCTTATTATTGGTGCTTCTTTTTATATAGGATTACGGAAAGGAACAGAGTAGATGGGTGTGAGTCTGATTTTTAAGATTGCGGCAGTAGGAATACTGGTGACGATTTTGTGCCAGATATTAAAACATAGCGGGCGGGAAGAACATGCTTTTTTGCTGAGTCTGGCCGGGCTGATACTGGTACTGTCATGGATCGTACCCTACATATATGATCTGTTTACGACAATTCAGTCTTTATTTGATTTATAGGCGGAGGAAGGGTAATGGAGGAGATCGTAAAGGTATGTGTTCTTGGAATTCTGGGTGTGATCATTGCTTTGCAATTTAAAAATACAAAGCCGGAATATGCTGTCTACATAGGAATTGCATTAGGAATTCTTGTTTTCGGATATGTGATAAAGCAGCTGCAGACTATGCTGGTAAGTTTAGGCAGTATAGGAAAATTTTTCGAGGGGTACGGAGAATATTTGGGGATTTTGATGAAGGTGATCGGTATTACTTATTTATGTGAATTCTGTGCAGGTATTTGTAAGGATGCAGGATACGGCAGCGTAGCACAGCAGATAGAAGTATTTGGAAAACTGTCCGTTATGTTTGCCGGGTTGCCGATCCTGTTGGCAGTTGTTGAACAGATACAGGGTTATATGGGCTAGGAGGCACCAAAATGGAGGAAAATCTGGAATCTATCTGGCAGGACTATGGTCTGGAGAAGCTTCAGCAGGGAATCGGCAGCCTGTTTCCTGAATTTAAGATCTCCCTATCGGAACTGCTTCAGAAGGTAATGACGGGGGATGTGATAGGTGCGGTGACGGGCTTGCTTGAGGAAAGTGCAGGGAGCATCCGGATGCAAATGACGGGACTTAGGAATATTTTGCTGTGGTTAGTGCTGCTTGGAATAGCGGCAGCTGTTCTGACACATTTTGCGGAAATATTTGACCGGCATCAGGTCGCGGATCTGGGATATTATTTTATGTATCTGCTGTTTTTGACAATCTTATTTCAGTGCTTTATACAAACTGCGGATATTGCAGAAAAACTGATGAAGAATATTATTCTTTTTATGCAGCTGATGTTTCCGACCTATCTGATCGCAGTAGGAGTGACAAGCGGCATGACAACTGTCAATGCCTATTCTCAATTAATGTCTCTGATGATATACGGTGTGGAGCAGATTTTGTGCAGGGGTGTCACAAGGCTTGTCTATGTCTATGTTGTTTTATCCGTGGTAAACGGCATATGGGCAGAGGATAAGCTAAATATGCCGGCCGGGTTGCTGAAAAAGGGCATAAGTTTTTTGTGGAAGGCTTCTATAGGAACGGTTACGGGGATCAGTATTTTCCAGACGCTTATCACACCGGTGATCGATTCGGCAAAATCCTCTGTATGGCAGAAGGCAATTTCAGCGCTCCCGGGGATTGGAAATGTATCGGAGGGCGTATTGGAGCTGATCATAGGGTCTGCTGTTGTGATCAAAAACAGCATTGGTGTGGTCATGCTCTTACTTTTGTTGATATTATGTGCAGCACCGTTATTAAAGATCTATCTTATTGTGTGGATATTACGTCTGGCAGCAGCAGTTGTGGGTATGGTCAGCGACAAACGATTAGCAGTCTGTACCGATCAAATGAGTGAAGGATGTATGATGATGCTGAAGACAGCGGCAACTGCCATGCTGTTGTTTTTGATCGTAATCTCCATTATTGCATCAGCATCAAACAGAGGATTTTAGGAGAAAAGGATATGGGCGGATTTGCGGAGAAAATCGGACAGTTGGCAGTTTTCTTGATCTGTGCAAGGACTTTACTTTATTTTCGTGCCAATGATTCCTATGAAAAGTATGTAAAACTGCTGATCAATATGATACTGCTGGTTTTGTTGTCGGAGCCGTTGGATGCGGTCTTTCATAGCAATATGAAAGAACAGCTTTGGGATCGTATGAAGGTATACGGAGAGAAGCTGCAGGAATGGATGGAGGATAGCCGGATGGAGTCGGATGAGATGGAAGAGACGCTGCAGCATATTACAAACAGGCAGGTATTGTCCGGTACGGAAAAGGAGAAGGAAGAGGCGGATGGGGATGAGGATGCAGAGAACGTAAAAATCCCTGGCGGAGAAAGTGAAAAAATTGTGGTGGAAAAGATAACTCTTGGAGGTAGTGATGGAGGGACTGCAGAAAATCCTTGAAAAATATCATATGGAAAAATGGTTTCAAAGGGATAATCTGATCATTCTGGTGTTGGCAGGCATTCTCCTTGCAGTGATCGCATTGCCTGCAAAGGAGCAGAATACAGACCCGGAAAATGCTATATCTGCTTCGGAGCAGAATATACAGCAGACAGGGTATGCCACAGAAGGAAAATTTGAGGAATATGAATCGCTTTATGCATATACTGCTTATTTAGAACAGAAACTGGAAAATATACTGGCGGATATGAACGGTGTGGGGAAGGTAAAGGTAATGATCACTCTGGAAACCTCGAAAGAGCGTATTGTAGAGAAGGATGCCTCACTAAACAGAAATACAACAACGGAAAATGACTCCGCAGGAGGAAGCCGTAGCATATATCAGTCGGAGTCAGGGGAGATAACTGTATATGAAAAGGACGGAACAGAGGAAATCCCTTATGTGAAAAAGACGATACTGCCTAAAATCTCCGGTGTCCTGATCGTGGCAGAAGGTGCCGGAAAGGGAAATGTGACAATGAGTATTACTCAGATCGCACAGGCCTTATTTGATCTGGAGGCTCACAAGGTGAAGGTGGAAGCTATGAGTGAAAAGTAGAAGAAATCCTATGAAATCCCGTCATATCCGTCTGCTGCGATTCATACAATGAAATAGTAAAAATGATAAACAGGGAGAGAAATGTGTGAAAAACTTGATTAAAAAAAATCAGCTAATGATCACCGCATTGGCAATTATGCTGGCAATTGCAGGATATTTGCAATTTGCAGGTACGAATCTGAAGGAGGAATATCTGGCAGTAGATAATAAGGCAGATAATATTACGGAGGAATTTGCATATACTGAAATAGAGAGCCTGGATTCAGATGTTGATATTGTAATGGAGGATTATTTGCCGGAGGACATGAGCCTTGCACAGGTACAGCCTGAGGAAGGTGAGATTCCGGGAGAAGCAGTATTCACTTCTGCCAACGGAGTGGCAATTTTGTCAGAGGCGAAGTTATTAAAGGAACAGGTTCGGGCAAAAAATAAGGAGACACTGTTAGAGATCATTAACAGTGAAGGATTGACGGATACCCAAAAGCAGGATGCAGTAAATACGATGGTAGAAATGACCGGTATTGCAGAAAAAGAGGTGGCAGCAGAGGTGCTGCTCCAGGCAAAGGGTTTTACGGATGTAGTGGTAAGCATCAATGATGATACAGTGGATGTAGTTGTAAATATGGCTGAGCTGACGGATGCACAGCGGGCGCAGATAGAGGATATTGTAAAGCGTAAAACACAGATCGGTGCCGAAAATATTATTATCAGCACGGTTGGAAAACAATAATATATTTTTTCGTTTACATTACATAAAAATGTGGTATACTCTTAACAATAGTGGGTTTTTAGGCCCAAAGGATGCTATTGATTGATGCCTGAGATACAGGAGAAAGAGAATGGAGCATAAAAGAGTTTTTTTAATCGTATTGGACAGTTTTGGAATAGGAGCAATGGAGGATGCGGCTGCCTATGGTGATCATGATGTGAATACCTTACGCAGCGTATTTTCCAGCTCCATGTTTCATATGCCGAATATGCAAAAACTGGGGCTTTTTAATATTGACGGTGTAACTGTGGGTGTCAAGGCAGAAAAGCCATTGGCAGCATTTGCCCGCATGAAGGAAGCCTCCAGGGGAAAGGATACAACGATCGGACATTGGGAAATTGCAGGAATATGTTCCGAAAAACCACTGCCCACCTATCCGGAGGGATTCCCGCAAAGGATTCTGGATGAGTTTTCAAAGAGGACGGGAAGAGGTATTTTATGCAATAAACCCTATTCCGGAACACAGGTTATCCAGGACTACGGCGAAGAACATATGGATACGGGCGCGTTGATCGTCTACACCTCTGCAGACAGTGTTTTTCAGATTGCTGCACATGAAGAAGTTGTGCCGGTAGAGGTACTTTATGATTACTGTAAGATCGCAAGAGAAATCCTTACCGGTGAAGATGGCGTGGGCAGAGTGATCGCAAGACCATTTGTGGGACCCTGTAAGGGACATTTTACCCGAACAGCCAATCGTCATGATTTTTCCCTTTTGCCGCCGGATATTACCATGCTGGATCAATTGAAGAATGCAGGTAAAAGTGTGATCGCAGTAGGTAAGATCAATGATATTTTTGCAGGACAGGGTATTACGGAACATGTGTACACATCCGGAAATGCGGAAGGAATAGAGAAAACCCTGGAATATCTGGATAAGGACTTTGAAGGACTTTGTTTTGTAAACCTGGTGGATTTTGATTCGCTGTATGGCCATCGCAATGATGTGGATGGATATGCAGTGGCATTATCCTACTTTGATAAAAAGCTTCCGGAGATCATGGAGAAGCTGGGTAAGGAAGATCTTTTGATGATCACTGCAGACCATGGCTGTGATCCGGCAGATATAAGCTCGACGGAT
>CAYXQG010000023.1:0-14291 GCA_964467405.1 uncultured Acetatifactor sp.
TACGATATGTGCCGGGCTGTGTGAATTTTTTTCCAAGCTTCAGCACCAGTCTGTGATTTTCTCCCTCCGTAACCGGTATAACTTCCAGTTTATCCTCTGCAAGCTGTGCCGGAACATATTCCGGCTTTCCCTCCTCTGTCATGGTCAGATGCTCCACCGTATATACCATTTCCGCATCCTTCCACTCTGCAGGCAGGGGAAGCTCCAATGTATTTTCAAAGCTGAGCACATTTCCGTAAGAGGGCTGGGTTCCTTCTCCTATGGTACTTGCCATCAGCCGGTTTCCGCTGTCCACTCCTGCCAGGGAGCCTGCAAAACAGGTTTCCTGCAGCTTATCTCCTGCATAGGTTTCCATCGCCAGAGTAATCTTTTCATCCGGCTTTAGATCTGTATATTTAAAATCCAGCAAAAGAGGTACATCTGCTGTCTCCTCTGTCTGAAATTCCGGTATCAGTTCACCGTATACCATATAGTAGTGCAGGCCGCCGTCAAGACTGATTCTTGTATAATCCGGAAGTGCCTCTATGCTTTTCTTCTCATCCGGCGTATTCTCTGTTTCATCCGGCTTCTGCATTCCTAAGCGAAATGAAGTAACCTTCTCCTGCAGCCCAATTCCTACAGGAAGCTGTTGTGTCAGATCAAAGGCTTCTATAGTATCCAGCCTGCTTCCTGACCCCTCCGGCATTTCTTCCTCACCTGCTGCATCGCCATCCGATACACCCTCCAAAGGATCCGTGACTGCTATGGTACTTGGTGCATCCCCGTCGGACACTGCTTCCGGTGCATCTCCGCCGGATACGGAATCCATGGCATCTCCTGAGGAAACGCTTCCTTCCCAGTTATCTTCAAAGCCGCCTTCGTCAGGCTGCGGTTCCTCCGGCTCTGTCAGGTTCTTCTCTAAAGAGAAGCTTACCTGGAAAATACCATACATTTCTTCTCCCAGTGCCACATAGACCTTTGTTTTTATTATTTCTCCGGCTGCTGCGCTGTTCTCTGTATTCACAGTCCTTCCGGTCACTGCATTGCTCTCTGTATTTACTGCCTTCCCGGTTACTGCATCGGCTTCTGTTTCCGGCTTTTCTTCATTTGCCCGGTCCGTTTCCTTCAGTCCAAGGCACAGGGTTAAGTGTACCCGTTCCTCCTTTAGAAGCTCCAGACCTTCCGCATTTTGTAATGCCTTCTGTCCGTCCGTAACCGACACCTCTATATAATCCTCATATTCCGGATCCAGAATACCAAAGCTTAGATTGGCACTCTGCCCTGTTTCAGGGGACTCTATCCAAAAGGGAACCTTTAAGGTCTCTCCCTCCTCCAGCTTGCCCAAAAGTACGGTGCAGGGGCTGTCCTTTGCATTGACAAGACAATTGCTGGTGAGCTGATTGGTTTCCGTATACCAAAAGGCGGGAGCTGTAATCGTATTGTTATATCTGGCCCGGCTGCTGCCCGTTGCCAGAACTGCCATACATGCTGTCATCATAGCAGGCAGAAGTATCCCATATATCTTTATTCTGTTTTTCTTCATATCGGATCTCCTTTCTGCTTATTCTTCAGATAATTGCGAAGCTGTGAATGAATTTGTACCAACACAAACGAAATCCCGGTGGCTTGGCAATTATTTGTATCATTTTTTTGAGGCAAATCGCCCGTTTTATTGGCTGATATAAGGATCTGCAGTGATCAGGGGCTGTAAGAAATTTAAGCCCTCTGAAGGCTCTCCCTCAGCTTTCACGGTCATGGCCAGATAAGAAAAGGCACCACCTGATAATTCCCAGTTCATTTCCTTCTTATCTTCTGAAAAAGGATCATAAAAACGATAGAGCCATCCCTCACCATAGGTATGATACAATGCAGTCCCCTTTTCAATGGGCGAAGCCTCTGCCAAAATATTTTGATAGCTGCCCTCTTGCGTTTTGTAAAAAACAGATACAACCGGCAGCTCTCCATCCTTTAACAGTCCCAGGGAGCCTACCATGCAAAGGGTCACCCTCTGGTCCGTGTCCGAATAGTCTGTTTCAGAAGTGCCATTGGCAATTGCAAAATTCAGCATGGAATATCCGTCCTCTGCTCTCCATTCCAATTGACTGACCCTGACAAACTGCTCCTCCTGCATGATTCCCATGCAAACTGCATCCGGGTCCCTGGTCGTAAAAACAACGCCCTCTTGATATTCCCTCTGGTACCTGGCATAGGTTATGCCGACAGAAGCTGTTAACAGACCCACACAGATCATCAGCATCCAAATCATAACTGCCCTCATGAAAGGGATTTTTTTGCTATTCTGCTCCTGTTGTCTCATTGCTTGCATCCTCGATTTCTACATGTACATTGGAAGCATTTTCCTCAAACACACGCAAAGGAAGACTCTTTGCATCCTTCGCTTCCAAAACAGAATCTGCACTGATATACAGGCTGATCTCATATCCGTAATTGGTCTCCGCATAGACGGCATCCCCTGTATCCGTAAAACCGCTTTGTGCAAAGACAGGCTCCGTATAAGCGCCGTTTCCTATGATCGTGGAACCATATACGGAAACGCTGCCGCCCTTTATCACAACACCTGTACCGCCTTCTACCTTACTATCCCTGATCAACAGGGTACTGTTCTTCTGCGGTTGATAGATACCTGCTGTCCGCACACCTGTCTGAGGATCTTCCATACTCAGAATGGTACTTCCCAAAATCCGGATATCCGTTCCCCATCTGCCACTGCCGCTTGCATCTCCGTTTCCGGAAATACCATATCTGCCGCCGGAAACTGTAGAATTTTCAATGATCAGCTGACTCTTTTGGTCAGATAAAAATCCGTTTCCGGAAATAAATACTCCACAGCCCTTTGCCTCGATCACAGAATCCAGAATACGGACTCTGGCATCCAGTACATTTTCTTCCCTGTTGTCCACAATATAAATACCATGCTCAAAGCCGGTGATCTGCATATTGCTTACGATCACTTCCGCACCGGTGATCTGCACGCCGTAAGGAGTGCTTTTCGGATCTGCTTCTTCCTCTTTATTAACCAGGCTTCCGTTGGTAAGCACCAGTACACTTCCGGGCTCTGCCGCAATAATGGTCTCACCCATACCTGTTATCTCATGGCCGTCCAGATCAAACATAACTCTTCTGCCTTCCGGTATCAGAAGGGGTTCCTTCTCTGAAAGGATGATATTGCTGTCAAGACGGATCACATCTGCCTTGCTGTCCTTAACAGCCTCCTGCAGGGCATCTGCTGTGCTCACAGGAACCACTGCGTCATCATTTTTCTGTGCGGATAAGGATATGGTCACAGGGTGTTGAAGCTTCTTTAGATCTTCCTCGGACAGCTCCTCACTTTTTGCCAGCTGGCCCAGATTGGTATCATAGCGGCTTGCCTCCTGTATCTGGGAATAATTGCACAGATAAGCATAGACACCGTAGCCGTTTTCATCCACATCCACTGCATAATAGTTGTCAAAGACAGGTCCCTTGGAGGTATCAATGACTCCCTCATAGCCATCCGTCTTTGATAATTCAGCCAGAAATTCTGCCGGTGTTTTCTCTCCGTCAACTGTTTCCAGCTCGATCGTAATATATTCACCCTCTGTATTGATCTTCGTCGTTGCCTGATCAAAATCATAAAGAATGGGGCGCAGATATTCCTTCACGTCCATCTTCTGTATGTCCGCTGCAGCTCCGTTTTCTGCTGCAGCTGTAACCGTATAGGGACTACCTAATACATAATAGCCCAATACGTCATATACCCACTCCCATTTGACTACGGGTGCATTGCTGTATGTCTCCGTCAGGGTCAGGATACTGTTCTGAAAAACATTATAGGTATATCCCTCATAGCGGTTCAGATACACACGCTGCATGGTTTCCTGATTTCTGTTCATGCAAACATCCACATAGAAAAACAGACGCTTCTGCATCTCTTCGCTCATTGCATTTTTGGAAACATTCACACTGATGGCAGAAACGGAAGCATTGTCATTCTCCACGATCAGATCGATAATGCCCTCATCGCCGGGTGCTGCCGTAATATTGCCGCTTTCCAGAGTGATCTTCCCTTCAAAGCCCCAGCCCTGTGCCTCAAAGGTCAGTCCGCTGGTCTGAACCACATTGGTATACCATGCAGAGGTCACTGCAAACAGGATCACCACCGTCAGTACAACGACCATACCTGTCAATGCAGCCTGACGGTATACATGCTGTTTCATCCCACGGATTCTTGAAGAATCTGCTGTCTGAGTCGATATTCTATTCTGCTCCGGTTTTTCCTTCTCCGGTTTGAGATTCTTTAAGTACTTCATCATAGATATTTGTCAATTCCTCCATGAGCTCTGCGCGTATACGCTCATACATCTCATCATACTCTTCCTTCGTCATACCGCACAGTGGATCTGCGCTGCTCTCTTCCTGCTCCTTTTGTCTTTCCTCTTCCAGGAGCAAAAGCATATCCTTACGGATGCCTGCCACACTGTCCTTTAAGATCATTCCTGCGATCAGCAATGTGGGAAATACAATACATCCCAAAAATCCGACCTTATTGGAAAAAAAGGACATGATGCCGGATAAAAGATTTTTCTGTCCGGTATACCAGACAACCTTTCCTACCAGATTGTCACTGTCTACAAAAAAAACATCCGCCACCAGATTGGCATCTCCCTTTGTTTCAAGCTGTATCCTGCCGGAATCTGCCTGCATTACATCCACTACCCTATGGGTAACGATCCTTCCCCAGATTTCGGATACCTGAGTGCGGAAGCAGACAATATCATCTACTTCTATCTGATCAATATCTGTTTCCTTTGCGACTAATAAAGCACCGGTCGGAATGGTAGGCTCCATGCTTCCGGTAACAACCCGGAACATCATATATCCGCCTATATTGGCATAGCCGCGGCTCATTACCTGAATCACCACATACATGCACATGGCTACTGTCAAAGCTAAAATGACTGTCAGCAGCATACTGAGATGCCAATGTATCCTGCCTTCTTTTTTTTCTTCTGGTTGTTCCTTCATGTATTTATTCATCACCGCAGGCCAATTCGATATTCACGGCAAAGCCTGTGGATGCGATCTGCTCCAGGCAATCCGCATCCTGGCCCTCCAGCCATATAAACATACGAATCCTCTGCGGTACGTTTCTCTCCAATTCAATAATTACTGCATCGTCAGTGGCTCCCTTTGTTTCCTCAGCCAAAGACACATTTCCTGCACTTAACCGTGCATACAGATTCTCTGTTTTCTGAACAAAGGCTCCCTTACTTACATAAGGTGCTATCTGTCCCTGCAGATAGCCGTTATAAAATCTGTCTGCCACTTCCTCAGTCTCAAGATCCTCCCAGCTGCCGGAATATAAGGCTGCCTGAAATCTCTGCTCTAAGGCACTTGTCAGACTGCCCTGAGGCACGATCCAGGTGCTGGTTTTCTGAACAGCCAAAGAGACCTGTTCCTCATTATATATATTCTTTTCTACGATCTTACCATTTTCCAAAGCAAGAGGCTTTGTCTCCGTATAGAAGCCCTCTGCCTCAGCATAGGCAGGATGCAGATCCCCATTGGGTTCATAGATGGTAAAGCGGTTGGTACTTAAGTATGCAGTGCCTGTATTCGGTTCCTGATACAGTCCTTTTAATTTGGTAACACGTTCATCAAAATAAGGACTGTTCATATATTCGGTCATGGTATCATCTGTCAGCATCAGATCATTTGCCAAAAAGCCCACTCTGACTGCTGCAGAAGGACTTCCCTTAGGCTCCTTCAGCACATAACCCTCCTGTGATGCTTCCGGATCCGGCAGGTCTATGACAAAGCTGCCCCCCTCCTCTGCACCCACTCCCGTGGACACACGAAGCTTATATGCACTGGCCGGGGAAAGGACCCAGAAATCCAGGTAAACATAATGGCCCTGTTCCAGTCTCTCCTCATCCTCAGCAGATATATTGGCATAGCTTAGCTCACTGTCTGTAAAAAACTCTGAAATATCCTTTAAGGAGCCTGCCGGCACATATCCGGCCTTTACCTCCTCATCCTTTCCTCCGTAGTAGGCAGGAAGGATCCAATCCACTCCGTTTAGGGTGGATACCGGGCTTAAGCTTCCCACCCGGCTTAAGTAAGCATAAGAATCCTGCTGATTAAAATTTAATTTGTCCTTAAAATATCCCGGATAATGACAGATAGTTCCATCTTCAGCTGTTACTTTTATATCCGGTGCGATTAACACCGTATGACCGCCGCCGATTCCTACCTGGATGCCTGCTACTGCAGGCGAACTGGAAAGCACCATCCAGGCATAAGAGGATGCGACCACCACACTGATCGATAGAAGCATGGTCAAAATCACGGTTATTAACTTAACATGGATCTTATTCATGAATTCTGACGTTCCGCTGCCTCACGGCGCTTTCGCTCCTCCTCTTTTTCCTTCTGTTTGTCCATAAGCTCATTGGCTTCCCGTTCACGCATTGCCCTTCTTTCCGGCAATCCTGTTTTGAAAAGCTCTATTTCCTCTGCATAAACTGCTGTAGCCTCTGTATCCGCCTGTTCCTGCTTGCGAAGCTGTTCTTCTTTTGCAAGTCTTTCCTTCTCTCTTTGTATTTCCTCTTCCAGGAGTTTTTTCTCTTTTTCCTCCTCCTGGCGTCTCTTTTCTCTCTCTTTTTCCTCTGCCTTACGCTGCTTTGCTTCTTCTAATAGCTTGGCAGCCTCCTCGATCTCCTTTTTGGCCTGTGCAAGACGTGCTGCCTCTGCTTCCCTGGCCTCCAGCTTTTGTGGAAGATTTTCCTTGAAATAAGCCATTTCATCAATAAACAGCTTGGTCCTTCGTCTGTCCTCAGCCTCACGCTCCATACGTTCTGCACGTTTGCGACGCTCTTCTGCTTCCTTCTCCAGACGTTTTCTTTCTTCCTCTGCTTCTTTTTCCTGACGGATGCGTTCTTCCTCCGCCTCTTTTTCAAGACGCAGCTTTTCTTCCTCTTCTAACTTACGCTGCTCCTGCTCCTCTACTAAACGCCGGCGTTCCTCTTCTTCCTCCAGCATCAGCTGTTCCTTCGTCAGCTCCTCGATCAGCACCTTTCTGATCTCAATATCCGGCAGATCATAGTCTTCTGTTAATTCTTCAATGATCTCCTTGATAAACTTCGGCTTCAGGCTACGCTTTTTACTCTTTACGGGTGCAGGCGCTCTTCTGTCCTTTTCATCCTCCAGATATCCCTTCAGGACAAGGTAATTAAATAGGATATTGTGGTATATATCCCTTTGCAGATTCTCATCGATCCGGGGATTCTGTTCTATGACACGAATCGTATAACCGATATCATCATAGTTTCTTAAAAATTCCAATAAAGCTACGATCTTACGGTAATCCGGGTTTTTCTTTAATACATTGGTCTTGGTGATACCGCCCCTTACTCTGGGCATTTTCGCCATTTGCTGGGCAAACTGTGTATGCATCAGCATGCCCAGAATACGATACATCTTGGAAATACGGTTAAAGGTATCCGCATTCTTTTCATCTGTTTCAAGGGCACTGTCTGTTTCCTTAATATGCAGAAACATATCCATATGAACCAGCTCGGTTGCTGTTTCCATGGTGGAATCCACCTTCAGCTTGGCACCGAATTCATCGCTCATGGCACTGAATAATGCATCATGACGGATCTTTACAAATTCATAGGACATCTCCAGAACAGTAAATACCAGACGGTTCTCATATAATCCCAACGTATCCTCTCTGTACTTCTGCATGAGCTTGCTGGGACGCACCTCACCGCTGTCCTCATCAAATTTCTCCACCAGCTCTGCATGCTGTGCCAGATGGCGCACTACGTCTGCACCTGCCTTTTTGGCATTGGCAACATTGACGATCAGTTCATCTTCCTTAATGATATTTCTGGGGTTGGAAACGATATTCTGGAATGCGGACAGGCTGTCCTCTATCGTATCTACCCATTCCAGATCAACTGTTTTCTCCATCTTACGGTTAGAAAACTGGAAGGTATTATCGGCCCTGGATACAGCATCCATGAAGAACTCATAGAATTCTGTGCTGCCCAATGCTCTTATGACACTTTTCGTGTATTTCTGGTATAGCGGATCGATCAGAACATCCTTCTTCTTTGCACTCTTTTTCTCAGTGCTCTTCTTCTCAGCTGCTGCCATAGTCGGCTCCTTTTATTACATGTTTTTCTTTAATTGCTCAATATATTCCTTACAGATCACCATGGTGTTTTTTCCGAACAGCTTGTCCAGATATGTACTGAACTTGGTCAGTTCATCACGCATAAATCCAAGGTTTAAGGATTCAAACTTACGCAGAACCTTCTTCGCTACGATAAAGTCAACTGCCTGTATCTGTGTGCCGCCGCAGGCAATGAAGCAGGGCACATAATCCTTGATCTGTTTCATAATACGGTTACCGAATGCCAGTCTGAAGGTCTTGATCAGGTAAGCATTGAGTACCTCCAGCTTATCCAGCATCTCCTGAGAGATCGGATAGTTTTCCTTGGCTTCTTCAAACAACCGGTTCAAATGATCGGTTGAAATATAAATCGGCGGTGTAGGCTCACATTCAAAGGCATCTGCACGGCTGTCCAGGTCAATGGGAATCGCACGGTCGTATACCTTATCCGCTACTGCAAAGGTAGAGTCATCATTATTGATGGTACCTACAAACCAGATATTATTGGAAATCTGTACATTACCTCCGTTGATCAGACAAGGGTCATTATCCCAGACCGAGGTAACGACATCCACCTTCCACTCCTCCTGACGGGGCATTTCCAGAATGGATAACATTTCTGCAAAATAATATTCTACACGGGCAATATTCATTTCATCCAGGATAACCAGATGAGGATCTCTGTAATAATTGCCTTCATAAATAGCTCTCAAAAATTCCGTTTCCGAATATCTCTTGGTAAATTCATTGAAATAGCCGTAAAGCTCTGTTCTCTCACGCCAGGAAGGCTGTACGGAAACTACTGTAGTATCCTTTTGTACAAACTTACCAAAGGCATAGGGAAGTGAAGTCTTACCTGTACCGGAAATACCCTGCAGGATAATGATACGGGAGGTACCTAAGGATGCGATAAAATAGCGCATCATATCCAGATCATAGTACAGACGCAGCTGCGATGCCGCAAAATTACGAAACTGCTCGCATAAGCGCTCCAGCGTGATCTCATTATCATAATTAGGTGCAATATACTGTGTCTTATAATAATTATCCACAGTGGTCAATCGGTAAAATCTGCTCTGTCCCGGATCTACGCAGGGAGACTGGAAGGTATTGCGGTTTTCGTTTAAGATTTCCACCTGTTGCTTTGCTTCTTCCGAAGCTTCCTCTCCATCCTTAGTCTCTTCTTCCTCCGGAAGCATGGGATCGCCCATCTTCATGGCCAAAATCTTATCCTTCTCATAATTGGAACGGATCAGATCCTTTTGCAGGGAAAGCACCTGGGTTGACATACGTTCATATTCTTTTTTTGAAATTCCACCGAAGAATATCTTTCTGATCAGCTTTCCCACCAGATAGACGATCGCACAGCATGCTGCTATCAGTGCTATATTGACGATCAGCAGCATGACCCAGTCCCCTGTGGAAAAGCCCGGTGTATGCTCTTTTATGATATTCATTCGCATAGGAAAATTAAACAGGTAATTTAAGAAATTAAAGCAAGACCCGATGGCTTCCATCAATGCCTGAAAAACTCGTCCAATATCCTCATTAAAATACTCAAAAAAATTGTTCATCTTATTCTTCTGCCTTATTCTGGTTCATGTTTGCCATCATTTCTGCGCGTAACTTTTCTCTAAGCTGTGCCTCGATCTCCTCACGCTGCTTTGCGATCAGAGCCTCAATGGCAGCCTCATCCATTACGGGTGTCTGTGCCTTAGGTGCTTCCTCCGCCTTAGGTGCTTCCTCTGTCTTAGGCGCTTCCTCTGTCTTAGGTGCTTCCTCTGTCTTAGGTGCTTCCTCCGCCTTAGGTGCTTCCTCTGCCTTAGGCGCTTCCTCTGTCTTAGGCGCTTCCTCTGTCTTAGGCGCTTCTTCGGCCTTAGGCGCTTCCTCTGCCTTAGGTGCTTCCTCTGTCTTAGGTGCTTCCTCCGCCTTAGGCTGCTGCATAGAGGCCAGGATCTCTGCACGCAGACGCTCACGAAGCTCTTCTTCCATCTTTGCACGGGCCTGCTGCTGATTATCAGCCTGCTCCTTCTCCTTCATGGCAAGCAGATCCTCTGTTGCACCGCGCTCCTGCTCAAATTTGATACGGTTCTTTACATTCTGGTATGCAAAGAGCACACGGAAGAACTGGATCAAATGGAATAAGAAAAACAGGAAGACCGGAATCACTACAACGATCAAAAAGCCGGTGCTTGTCTGCAGATAATCGAATACCTTACCCAGACCGCCTACACGCAGGGCATATTTACCAACAATCTCTGATTCATGTACTGTCAAAGGATCCGCAACGGTATTATTATCACCCTTGGTAGAAAAGATCAGATATCCGCCGCCATCATAAATCTCATAGACACGGTGCGTATTGAGAACACGTTCTCCGTTGATCACGGTCCAATAAGTAATGATATCATCCTTTCTCAATTCCTCCGGTTCCTTCACCGCTGTGTCAAAGATCAAATCTCCCGGCAACAGGGTGGGGTACATGGATTCTGTCTGGATGGAGAAAACACGTATACCAAATAAGCTCGGTACTCCGTTTCCTGATGAGGATACGAAAGAAACATAGGTACACATAGCTGCCAGTGCAATGGCAACCACAAGTACAACATTGACCAGCGCGTTCAATGCCCTCTTTCCTTTGCTTTCCTCTACAACGAGGATTTCGTCCTCCAGATTCACTTCATTGATTACATTTTTTTGTGTTTTGTCTTTCATTAGGAGGTAGCTCCCTTCTTCATATATTTCTTTTATCTAAAAGCAATTAAACAGATCCTAATTGCATTTTATTCATTTGGAATAGGTACTAATCCCGACTGGGATTCACTTGTTCCGGTAAATTGAATATTCGCTTCGATCCGGGTAGTGGTTACACCATCGGACATGATATTGGAACAATCCACATCCTGTCCCTCCAGCCAGATATACAGCTCAATCTTCATGATATCACCGGTATTTAAAGTAAACAGTGTTGGATTTTCTATAAACTCTCCGGGCTTTCCTTTTTGTGAAAAGTTCTGCCTGATCAGACGTTCTCCGTCTACCAACAGCCATTCCTCCTGCTTTTTGGATACATCATCTGCTGACATGTATTCATCAATACTGTAGGTAGGAATCAAATCCATGCTGCCGTCAGCATGGCGGTCAGCATTGGGTTCATATACATACATAGCGCTTTTCTCTGAAAGCACTGTACCATCTTGATCCACCGGCGTCATACGAAATCCGATCCGCACTGCGGTTTCGGGTCCCTTGCCGGTATTGGGTTCTGCTATTACATAGGTACCGGATCCCCGGGTTCCCTGACTGTCCACCTCCATCGGTTCTGCTAATAGCACATCTACAGGCTGGCCGCATCTGGCATAAAATGTGGCCTTCATGTAGTAGTTGCTGTCAGCTGTGGAATTGGCATGGATCAGATCCTCCAGCTTATACCAGGATACGATTTCCCGGTTCTCATAATCCTTCCCTGTAACACTTAACAGTCTGCCGTCATATCCATAAAGGGGTCCGTAAAAGCATTCATCCTTATCGGACCAGGTGACCTGTCTTAAGGAAGGTCTTTCTTTCGAATTGGCAAACTTTCTTAATTCTTCTGTTTTATAAATATCCAGCTGATTGGACCAGACCTCGGCATCCGGTGCCGGTGCCAGCTCCAGACCTGTATTGCTGGTAATGTACACATTCATACCATTTACCCGGGGTGACCAGCTTAAGGTAAACCATGTGTAGGACGCCACCGAAAAGATACTTAACAATGCGATCAGCAAATACGTATAAAACAGAATGTATGGGGTCTTACGGATTTTTTTGCGTATAAATACGATTTGCTTTCCCAAATGGCGTCTCCTTTCCTTAGAATAATTGGGCTTTTGCTGCTTCCATCCCTCATGGGTGCTGTCCCCGGACATTCTTTTACAGAATGTCCGGAGCATATTCCCCAAAGCCCTCTGTCTTCTCTATAAGAGTCTGACAGCGGTCTTTCCATTCCTTCATTTCCCGATAGACTTACGGTGCCGGATCTTCAGGAGTTTCATCGCTGCCTGCTGCAGGGATATGAAGATCTGCATATTCCATAGGTACCAAAGATGCAGAGCTTGCAAACTGCAGGTTCATTGTACCGGTTACAGAGGTAGCTGCTGTAGAAGCAACATCTGCATTGGTAATATTTTCACCATCTAAGTATACCAGTACGGATACCTGTGTAGCTTCATTCTGTGTTAAGGATGTGATCACATTATCTTCCAGAACACGATCACCTGCTGTAGTGATCTTCTTTACATAAACTTCTGTTCCTTCTTCAGGTGTACCTTCAACCTCTTTATATACATCACCTGTTGATTTTGTATAATAAGTAGTTCCTTCATCAAAGGTATCAGCTGCAGAATAAGCACCATCATTTTCTACATAAAGGTTATCCTTCTGTGCATCAAAGTTGTCAGCTGTTACATCTGTAGCTGCAGTATAAATATCACCGGTTTCCTTGGTGTAATATGTAACACCGGTCTGGTCAGCACTGTAGGTAGTCTTCTCATATACTTCTTCGCCGCCTGCAGTCTTCTCATACAGACACATCAAAGCAGTGATACCGTCTGCACCTATTGTTGCATTCTTTGTATCCAGCTTAGCTGTAGCCAGAACCGCACCGCCATCCTCCTGGAAGAATACGATACGGATGGAATTCATCAATTCCTTAACCATATCATCAGTGAAATCAGTGGTTGTAGAAGCAAAGGTCATAGAGCTTCCGTGACCCATGGTATCTTCATTGCTGTTCTCATCATAGATTCGGTCAATGCCTTCCTGCTGTAATAACAGATTGGATTCTGCAGCATTGGTGCGGAATGCAAGGTCAATGATATAACCATACATATCTGTTAACGGCATAGTAACACCATCTGCTGATTCAGGAGCCTTGGCATTCTGTACTGCTGTTCCTAACGTATCTAAGTAGCTTGGATTCACAGTAGATTCGGTTGCCATTCTGGCTGCCATATTAGTAACTTTAAGAGAGCCGTAATTGATCTCTTCGATAACAATAGATGCATTGTAATTGCCGCAGTGGTCAGCAATATCTGCATATACACCGCCTCCTGTAGCCATGGATACAGTAATACCACTGGTGATCGTACCCACCAGCTCATCTATATGATCCATGATTCCACTGGCTGCAATACCATTGATCTTCATGGCATCAGAATCTGCCAGCTTATCCAGAGAAGGCTTGATCTCATCCCATGTATAGCCGTCCTTATTCTGTTCCTTTAATGCTTCTAAGGAAGTCTTTGCAATCTCTACATTTTCAATGCTTGTCTGAAGATTTTTTATAGGATCGGAAACCGCTTCCGGAATACTTTCTGTCAGACCAAGAGTATCCAGTGCTGCCATAACAGCTGTAATATCCTCTGCACCTTCCACTGCATTCTTTAATGCATTGAAAGCCACATCATCCATACCTGCATCTACAGAAGCCTGTGAAGCAAAATATGCTACAATGTACTGGGTATAAGACTGCTCGATATATTTCAGGATACCTGTATTTGTGTCAGTACCCAACAGGTCAGTTACGATTGCAAGTAAGGAATCGATTTCCGCTACTGTATGGGTAGCAGCTTTGTTGGTACCATGCTTGATCGCAATATTAGCCAATGCATTACCATTGTCTGTTAAGGACTTGGCTGCTGCATTCTTTGCCTGTGCCATAGCAGTACCTGCTGCAGAACGGGCATTGCGGTATGCCAGCTGACGATCCGTCATACCGGATGCAGTACCGACTGCACGAACACCATAGAGATCATTGTTCGGGAAGCTTCCGTCCTCATAGGTACTTGTGACGGTATTTGCTGTTAATTCAGTTACACGTCCGTCCGGACCATATCCGGGTGTGGACAGCAGTGCAGCTGCAAGTCGAGTAGGATTACCATTTTCATCCTGAGTTGCACTGTTCAATGCAGAAGGATACAGGGTAATATCTTCCAGACCATACGCATCCTTCAGATCTACCAGGTTACCCCATGTGATATTGGACTTGGTTACGTCCTTTGTGGTACTAATAGAATTACCTACACCACTTTCAATATCTGCTACATTACCTGTTGTAGGCAGCAATGCCATTTCCAGGTTACCATTGGCA
>CAYXQG010000024.1:0-4761 GCA_964467405.1 uncultured Acetatifactor sp.
TATTACAATGAGCATTGTATCGTATTTAACAGTGAGCATGTGCCTATGAAGATTGAGAAGGCGACCTTCTGCAAGCTGTTTGATTTTGTAAAGCAGTTCCCTCATTATTTTGTAGGTTCTAATGCGGATCTTCCCATTGTAGGCGGTTCCATTTTGAGCCATGACCACTTCCAGGGCGGTCACTATGAGTTCGCCATGGCAAAGGCACCTGTTGAGGAAAGCTTTACCGTAAAGGGCTTTGAAGATGTGGAAGCAGGCCTGGTGAAGTGGCCCATGTCCGTGATCCGTCTGAGCGGAAAGGATACTGACAGGATCATTGAACTGGCAGATGAGATCCTGCAGAAGTGGCGCAGTTATACGGATGAGGAGGCATTTATCTATGCTTATACGGATAATGAGCCTCATAATACCATTACACCTATTGCCAGAAAGCGGAATGATAAGTATGAGCTGGATCTGGTACTGCGTAACAACATTACTACGAAGGAGCATCCTTTAGGGGTATACCATCCTCATGCAAAGCTTCATCATATCAAGAAGGAGAATATCGGTCTGATCGAAGTAATGGGTCTGGCTGTTCTTCCGGCAAGATTGAAGGATGAGATGGCGCAGTTAAAGGAAGCAATCTTAAACGGAGAGAATATCCGGGAAAATGAAGTGCTTGAGAAGCATGCAGACTGGGTAGAAGAATTTATGCCCAAGTATGAAAAGATCGATGCAGAGAATATTGATAAGATCGTGGAGGACGAGATCGGTCTGGTATTCATGCAGGTATTGGAGGATGCAGGCGTATATAAGCGTACAGCGGAAGGAAAGGCTGCATTCAGAAGATTTATTGAAGGATTATAAAGAATTAAGGGCAGCGAAAGGCTGCCCTTTGTTTTGCACATTTTTACTACTGTAACCGATATGAAAAGTGTGGTATACTTACTAAGTAATTGCGAAAGCGTGCCGACGGGAAATTCGTTCTTTTGTACCAACAAAAATAACAAAACAGCAGGTGGAAGATAGAGGTAAGCAGATGAAAGCAGCAGTGATCAGTGATGTACATGGCAATTATAAGGCATTGGAGGTTTTTCTTGCTTATATAGAGGAGCATCCGGTGGATATGGTGATTGGTCTTGGGGATTATGTGACGGACAGTCCCTATCCGCAACGGACCATGGAGATGCTTTATGGTATGATGGATAAGTATCCCTGCGTGCTGATCCGCGGCAACAGAGAAGAGTATCTGCTGACGAATAAAGAGGCTCCTCAGGGCTGGCATATCTGTTCCTCAAACGGTGCCCTGTATTATACTGCCCTTCATATAACGGACAGGGATCTGGCATTTTTTGCGGGACTTCCCAGTGTGAAAAGGATTCAGCCGGGTGATTGTCCTGAGCTTATGCTCTGTCATGGTGCGCCGGATGAGATTAGGGGCAATTTTCAATTTGACAGGGAATTAAGGGAACGGGTCATGAGCAGTCTGCCGGTCAGATATCTGTTGGGCGGTCACACGCATCATCAGGAAGCGTCCATGCTTTACGGAAAGCTGTATCTGAATCCCGGTTCCCTGGGCCTGGCCATTGACGGTAAAGGAGGCAGGGCGGAATTTGCCGTACTGGAAGGAGACCGGGAAGGCTGGAGACCGGAGCTATTAAGTATTCCTTACGATCTGGAGAGCTTTTTAAAGGATTTTACGCAGTCAGGTCTGGATGAGTATGGAAAGGTATTAAACAGGGCAGTGAAGAAAACGCTGCAGACAGGCAGAAATTATTTTTATGAAGTGGTATGTGAGGTCTGCAGGTTAAGCGGGAAATCCCTTCATCAGGTAGAGGAAGAGTACTGGCAGCAGGCGGCCATCAGTTTGGAGTTATGACATGAAATTTTTATTAGCAGCATTAAATTCAAAATATATACATTCCAATCCGGCTATTTACAGTCTGCGGGCTTATGCCGGAAAGGAGCTTGGCAGGCATGTGGAGTTGGCAGAGTATACCATCAACAATTCCCTGACAGAAATATTGGCGGATATTTACAGGCGCAAACCGGCTGCTCTGGGCTTTTCCTGTTACATATGGAATATTTCCATGATACTGGATCTGGTAAAGGAGCTTCATAAGCTGTTTCCCCAGATGCCCATCTGGCTGGGAGGACCGGAAGTAACCTATGATGCGCCCCGGTTATTAAAGGAGTATCCCATGGTTACAGGTGTCATTGTGGGAGAAGGAGAGGAGACTTTTCGGGAGCTGTTAGGATATTATGTGCAGAGAAGCGGGTTCGTGGAAGACTTAAGTGTGGGCGGTATGGTAAAAGAAGGGACCGGCTTGGAAGCCCATATAGCTGAGTATCCGGACAGACAGCCGGATACAGCAGGTGTATTAGAGGAAATCCCCGGCCTGTATTTACCACAGGGTTACACACGCCCCAGAGAACTGACGGATATCAGCAAATTACCCTTTTTGTATCAGGATCCGGATGCTTTTGAAAATAGAATCATTTATTACGAATCCGCCAGGGGTTGTCCCTTCCGGTGCAGCTACTGTTTATCTTCCATAGATAAGAAGGTACGCCTGAGGGATTTGGATATTGTGAAGAAGGAGCTGCAGTTTTTCCTGGATGCAAAGGTGAAACAGGTGAAATTTGTGGACAGAACCTTTAACTGTAATCACAGACATGCCATGGAGATCTGGAGTTATATATCAGAGCATGACAATGGTGTTACCAATTTCCACTTTGAAATTTCAGCAGATATTTTGAACGAGGAAGAAATTGCCCTTTTAAATACCATGCGTCCCGGACTGGTGCAGTTGGAAATCGGTGTGCAGTCCACCAATCCCCGGACCCTGGAAGCCATACACCGTATTATGAATGTGGAGAAGCTGGAGCAGATCGTTGCTGCTGTGGGTCGCGGCAAAAATGTGCATCAGCATCTGGATTTGATCGCAGGGCTTCCGTATGAAGATTATGAGAGCTTTGGCAGATCCTTTAACAGAGTTTATGCCATGAAGCCGCAGCAGCTGCAGTTGGGGTTTTTGAAAGTATTAAAGGGCTCGGAAATGTGTGAGCGCACACAGGAGTATGGCATCCGATATATGGATAAGCCGCCCTATGAGGTGCTTTTCACCCACTGGCTTTCCTTTGAAGATGTACTGAAGCTGAAGCAGATAGAAGAAATGGTGGAGCTTTATTATAACAGTAACCAGTTTGTATATACCTTGCCCTATTTGGAGCAGGTCTTTGAAACACCCTTTCAGATGTATGAGAAACTGGCGGCCTTTTATGAACAGAAGGGTTATTTCGTAAACAGTCCGGCCAGAAGTTACCGCTATCATGTACTTTTGCACTTTGCCATGGAATATGATAAGGAACATGAGGACATATATAAGGAATTGTTAACCTACGACATGTATCTGCGTGAAAATTTAAAGAGCCGCCCGGATTTTGCACCGGATTTGCAGGCATACAAGGAACAGATAAGAGATTTTTACAGAACAGAAGAGGACGAACGCAGATATTTACCGGGCTACACAGACTACGATTCCAGACAGCTGGCAAGGATGACCCATTTGGAACCGTTTTACTACCCGGTGTGGAGCATGCCGGAGCACGGCGAAGAAACCGCTGCTGCCGGCCCCGCCTACGTACTGTTTGACTACCAAAGCCGCAGCCAACTAACCGGCGAAGCAAAAACAGTACGGGTGGTACTATAGGAATTTGAGTACATCGGTCATCTGCTGCAGATGACTCCAAGAGGATGAATACCATGAAAAAACGCACCCTACAAATTTTAGAGGCCCTGGATGCACAATACGGTCGGGAGTACAGATGTTATCTAAATCATGACAATGCATGGCAGCTTTTGATCGCTACCATGTTAAGTGCCCAGTGTACGGATGCCAGGGTCAATATTGTAACAGCAGACCTGTTTCAGAAATACAAAAGTGTGGAGGATTTTGCAAGGGCGGATCTGAGGCAGCTGGAGCAGGATATTCATTCCACCGGCTTTTACCATAATAAGGCCAAAAATATCATTGCATGCTGCAATCAGCTTCTGGAAAGGCACGACGGTCAGGTGCCAAGCTCTCTTGAGGAGCTGACTGCTCTGGCAGGTGTGGGCAGAAAGACCGCCAATGTGATAAGGGGCAATATCTTCCATGAGCCCAGCGTGGTTGTGGATACGCATGTAAAGCGCATTTCCAAGAAGCTTGGCATCACAAAGGAGGATGATCCGGTAAAGGTAGAGATGGAGCTTATGAAGGAGCTGCCGAAGGATCATTGGATCCTGTACAATATCCAGATCATTACCCTGGGACGCACCATTTGTAAGGCACCCACACCCAAATGCGAGGAATGCTTTTTGAAGCACTTGTGTGCAGCGTATGAAAAAAGCCGGAAGGCGGAAGGAAGAACATGACAAATTCGTATATCAGCATAGATTTAGAGACCACCGGCTTAAATCCTAAGCTGGATAAGATCATCGAAATCGGTGCAGTAAAGGTTCTTGACGGAAAAGTAACAGATACCTTTTCTGCTTATGTAAATCCGGGCAGGAAGCTGGATGAGAGAATCGTGGAGCTGACAGGGATATGTCAGGAGCAGGTGGATGGGGCAGAGGATATTATCCATATTTTCCCGAGACTGGCAGAATTTCTGGAGGATATGCCCTTACTTGGGCACAGGATTCTTTTCGATTATTCTTTTTTAAAAAAGGCTGCAGTCAATCAGAAATATACTTTTGAAAAAAAAGGCATTGATACGCTGCGGATCGCCAGATGT
>CAYXQG010000024.1:4771-13965 GCA_964467405.1 uncultured Acetatifactor sp.
AGTTAGAGCACCGGACCTTAGAATATCTTTGTCAGTATTATGAAATCCCCCACAAAGCTCACCGGGCTCTTGCTGATGCAGAGGCAACCTCTTTGCTTTACCGGATTCTGGCAGAGCAGTTTGGCGAAAAGGAGGAGAAGCTGTTTGAGCCGACACCCCTGTACTATGCAGTAAAAAGGGATACGCCTGCCACAAAAGCTCAAAAGGAAAGGCTGAAGCGTCTGATCGACCAGTATCAGCTGCAGCCGCAGGTGGATGTGGAGATGCTTACCAGAAGTGAAGCCAGCCGTTATACGGACAGGATTCTTGCAGCAAGAACTTGCCAAAAAGAATGATATCATATATAATTACACTTTAGGTTATTGTGTTTGAAGCACTTGAAAGTAATAGGAGGTTCATATGTTTAATTTTCATAATAAGAAAACAAAGAAAATCGTATCAGCAGTGATCATTACGATCCTTGTATTGGCAATGGTTGTTCCTACACTGGCATATATCGTAGCATAGCCGGCAGAGGAAGACTGATTTAGGAAGGTCAGATATGAAGAGGTATATAAGAAGGATTGGAATGTTGCTCTTTGCAGGATTTCTGTTTTCTGCTGCAGGCTTTACTGTCAGGGCGCAGGAAGAGAAAACCATCAAAGAGGGCATTTATATTTCAACGATCGATGTAGGCGGTATGACTGAGGAAGAAGCGAATGAGGCCGTTTCGGCATATGTGGAGAGCTTAAGCCCTACGATCATTACGCTTGAAGTGGCCAACGGAGGCGAGGTTCAGATCACGGCAGGAGATCTTGGCATTAGCTGGATCAATACAGAGGTCGTTCGTGACGCGGCAAATGTGGGACAGGAAGGAAATGTGATCACCAGATATAAGATCATGAAGGATCTGCAGCATGAAAATCTGGTATATGATCTTGTTTTTGATTTCGATGAGGATGCGGTCTCACAGATCCTGACGGGAAAGTGCCTGAAGTATGACAGCAAAGCTGTAAATACCCATCTGGAAAAGGAAAACGGAGCCTTTGTCATTAAAGAAGGAAAAAGCGGTTTTATGCTGGATGTGGAGAAGTCCGTGGCTGCAGTAAGCGAATATATGACGCAGTCCTGGGATCAGAGGCCCTGTTCCATTGCACTGGTGATCAGGGAAGAGCTTCCCAAAGGCAGCAGGGAAGAGTTGGAACAGGTGAAGGATGTTTTGGGTACCTTTACCACTTCCTATACCAGCTCAGGAAAATCCAGAAGTGCCAATGTGGAAAACGGCTGCAGGCTGATCAATGGAATCACCCTGTATCCGGGAGAAGAATTTTCCATGCTTCAGGAAATCACTCCTTTTAGTGAAGCCAACGGATATTATATGGCAGCCTCCTATTCAAACGGTAAAGTAGTAGACAGCTTAGGCGGCGGTATCTGTCAGGTGTCCACCACCTTATACAATGCTGTGCTGAATGCAGAGCTGGAGGTAACGGAGAGATACAATCATTCCATGATCGTTTCCTATGTAAATCCTTCCGCAGATGCTGCGATTGCTGAATCAGCAGGCAAGGATTTCTGCTTTATCAATAATACGGATGCCCCTGTTTATGTGGAAGGTGTTGCACAGAATAAGAAGATTACGGTGACAATCTACGGAAAAGAGACCAGAGAGAGCAACCGTAAGGTCAGATATGAAAGCGAAGTTTTAGAGGTCATCAATCCCGGTCCGGATGTGATCTATGCGGATGCATCCCACCCCATCGGTTATATAGTGAAGGAAAGCGCTCATATCGGATACAAGGCCAGACTCTGGAAGGTGGTTACTGTAAACGGTGTGGAGGTGGAGCGCAGCCAGGTCAATAAGAGCAGCTATAAGATGACACCCCGCTATGCTACGGTGGGTGTATCCACTGCTGACCCCAATGCATACAATGAAATCATGGCGGCTATCGGTACGTCCAGCATCGATCATGTGCAGAATGTGATCGCGATCCTGACGACACCTCCCGCTTCAGAATAATTATTATAGAAGGTTAGGCGCATCCGGTTTCAACGGTAAGGCGCAGGGTTCATAAAATGAGATTAGGCAAGCTGTCAGACAGTATTTTGAAAAGAACTGTCCTAAAACAGATCAAGGTAAAGAGAAGTGAAGTGTTAAGTGGCGCAGGTGTAGGGGAAGACTGCGCCATTTTTGAGCTTTCCGGTGCCGGTCTTGCAAGCTGCGTGGAAGAGTATACCGTTGATGACAGACAGGACATGATACGCGCCATTTACAAATGTGCAAACAATCTGGCAACAGCAGGCGCGGAACCTGTGGCGGTAATGCTGACCATTATCCTGCCGGAGAGAGCCAGTGAAGAAAAGCTGAAGAAGCTGATGGACGGAGCAGCCCAGGCGGCCCGTGAATTAAATATACAGATAGCCGGCGGACATACTACGGTAAGTCCGTATGTAAGCAGGAAGCTGGCAGTAGTAACAGCCTATGGTAAGGTATCCGGAGAGGATTATCGCACGACCAGGGGAGCCCGTCCGGGGCAGGACATTGTGATCAGTAAGTGGATCGGACTGGAAGGTACGGCCATATTGGCACAGAAGAAGAAGGAGGAGCTTTTCCACCGCTATCCGCAGTATATGATAGAGGAGGCAGCAGGCTTCGACCGCTACCTGTCCGTTATTCCTGAGGCCGCCACCGCCATGAAGTCCGGCGTCTGCGTAATGCATGATGCTTCTGAGGGCGGTATTATGGCAGCTCTTTGGGAGTTAGCAGAAAGCTCAGGCGTTGGACTAAGCATCGATATGAGAAAGTTGCCCATACGACAGGAAACTGTGGAGATTTGCGAGTTTTGTGACGTAAATCCCTATGAACTGTTAAGCGGCGGCTGCCTGGTAATGACTGCAGAGGACGGCAACAGTCTTGTAAGTAAGCTGAAACAGCAGAATATCCCTGCAGTAGCAGTAGGAAAGATTACCGACAGTAATGACAGGATTATCTTAAATGGTGAAGAAAAAAGATATCTGGATAAGCCCCAGGTAGACGAGATTCATAGATTTATCTAGAATGGAGAGAGGTTGTTATTATGAGAGATGAATTGTTAAAGGTTATTGAAAAGAACAGTCGTATCGGTATTAAGGAGCTGGCAGTGCTTTTGGGCGCTGAGGAGATTGATGTGGCAAATGAGCTGGCTGCACTGGAAGCGGACGGAACGATCTGCGGTTATCATACCCTGATCAATTGGGAGAATACTTCTATCGAAAAGGTATCCGCTTTGATCGAGGTGCGCGTAACACCCCAGAGAGGACAGGGCTTCGACAGCATTGCAGAGCGTATTTACAACTATCCTGAAGTGAAGGCATTGTATCTGATCTCCGGCGGTTATGACCTGCTGATCTCCTTAGAGGGAAAGAGCCTGAAGGAGGTTTCCATGTTTGTATCCGATAAGCTGGCACCTCTTGACAGTGTATTGAGCACAGCAACACATTTTATCTTAAAGAAATATAAGGATCATGGTACTGTTTTGTCCAAGAAAAAAAGTGATGAAAGAGAGATGATTAGCTTATGAGAAATCCGTTAGCAGATAAGGTTGTAGACATTAAGCCCTCCGGTATCCGTAAGTTTTTTGATATTGTCAGTGAGATGAAGGATGCAATCTCCTTAGGCGTAGGAGAGCCGGACTTTGATACGCCGTGGCATATCCGTGATGAGGGCATTTATTCCCTGGAGAAGGGACGTACGATTTATACCTCTAATGCAGGCTTGAAGGAATTAAAGCAGGAAATCTGCAATTATATAGATAGAAAACAGAAGGTCAAATACGATTTCAACCAGGAAGTGCTGGTTACGGTAGGAGGTTCAGAGGCAATCGATCTGGCCCTTCGTGCCATGCTCAATCCGGGAGAAGAGGTATTGATTCCCCAGCCCTGTTATGTTTCTTATGATCCCTGTACGGTTCTGGCAGGAGGTGTGCCTGTGCCGATCGAATTAAAGGCACAAAACCAGTTCCGTCTGACAGCGCAGGAGCTTCGCGATGCGATCACGGAAAAGACCAAGGTGCTGATCTTAGCATTCCCCAACAATCCTACCGGTGCCATCATGGAAAAGAAGGATCTGGAGGAAATTGCGAAGGTTATCATTGAAAAGGATATTTTTGTTATTTCGGATGAGATTTATTCAGAGCTTACTTACAGCGGAGACCATGTATCCATTATTACCATTCCCGGTATGAGGGAAAGAACGATCATGATCAATGGCTTCTCCAAATCATATGCCATGACCGGCTGGAGACTTGGCTATGCCTGCGGTCCCGCAAATATCATTGAGCAGATGATCAAGATCCACCAGTTTGCCATTATGTGTGCGCCTACCACCAGCCAGTATGCTGCAGTGGAGGCATTGAGAAACGGTGATGAAGACGTAAAGGAAATGCGTGATGCATACAATCAGAGAAGAAGATATCTGGTCCATGCATTTAAGGAAATGGGCCTGGAATGCTTTGAGCCCTTCGGAGCCTTCTATGTATTCCCCTGTATCAAGGAATTCGGCATGACCAGTGATGAATTTGCAACCCGTTTCCTGCAGGAGGAGAAGGTAGCGGTGGTGCCGGGAACTGCTTTCGGTGACTGCGGCGAGGGCTATTTGAGAATTTCCTATGCATATTCTCTGGAGCATTTGAAAATAGCGATCACAAGACTGGACAGATTTGTGAAGAAACTTCGTGAGGAGAAAAACAGCAACTGACATGAATATTATATTACATCAGCCGGAGATACCGGCAAATACAGGAAATATCGGCAGAACCTGTGTAGCCACAGGAACAGCCCTGCATTTGATCGAGCCTTTGGGCTTTCGCTTAAATGAAAAGGAGATCAAGCGTGCAGGTATGGATTACTGGGAGCACCTTGAGGTGTACCGTTATGTGAATTTTGCGGAATTTTTGGAGAAGCATCCGGATGCGAAGATCTGGATGGCGACCACGAAAGCAAAGCATTCCTATGCGGATGTGGAGTTTGGCGAAAATGATTTTATTATGTTCGGGAAGGAGAGTGCCGGCATACCGGAGGAGATTTTGGTAGATTATGAGGACAGCTGTATCCGCATCCCCATGCTGCCCAAGATCCGTTCCCTGAACCTTTCCAATTCCGTAGCCATTGTGCTCTATGAGGCACTGCGCCAGCAGAATTTTGCCAGCATGCAGATGGAAGGAAATCTGCACAGGTTGCACTGGAAGGAATAAGAAAGATCAGTTTCACTGTGTGTTCACATATTTTTCACAAAATCATCACTAATTTATGACAATCATTTTTTAAAATAAATATTGATTGAAAGTATCATGGGAGGAAATATAATGATTGAAGTTACCAATTTGACAAAACGATATGGTGACCATATAGCAGTAGATAACATCTCTTTTCGTGTAGAAAAGGGACAAATTTATGGCTTCCTGGGACCGAATGGTGCCGGCAAGTCTACAACAATGAATATCATTACCGGTTATCTGGCTGCAACAGAGGGTTCTGTTGTTATCAATGGTCATGACGTATTGGCTGAGCCGGAGGAGGCTAAGAAGTGCATCGGATATTTACCGGAGCTGCCGCCTCTGTATATGGACATGACTGTAAAGGAATATCTGCAGTTTGTGGCAGAATTAAAGAAGGTGTCCGCTCAGGAAATAGAAACACAGGTTGCAGAGGTTATGGAGAAGACCTTTATTACGGATATGCAGAACCGTCTGATCAAGAACCTGTCTAAGGGCTACAGACAGAGAGTAGGACTGGCACAGGCGATGTTAGGCAATCCGGAGGTTATCATTCTGGATGAGCCCAGCGTAGGTCTGGATCCGAAGCAGATCATAGAGATCCGCGAGCTGATCCGTTCCCTTGCAAAGGACCATACCGTTATCTTAAGCTCGCATATTCTGTCCGAGGTAAGTGCAGTATGTGATCATATCCTGATCATTGCACAGGGTAAGCTGGTAGCCAGTGATTCCGCAGAAGAATTGCAGAAAAAGGCAGGCAATACCAGGGAGCTGCTTTTGAATATCAGAGGAAATGAGACAGAGATCATGAACGTACTGTCCACTCTGGAATATGTAAACAGTGTGGATAAATGTGATGATCCGGAAGAAAATTGTGTAAAAGTAAGGATCGTTACGGATAAGAGCGTGGATGTGCGCGAGCAGGTATTCTATAAGCTGGCAGAAGCCAATCTTCCTATCATATCCATGCAGAAGGTGGAGAAGACATTGGAGGATATCTTCCTTGAGCTGACCTCTTCCGTAGAAAGAACCAAATTGCCGAAGAAGTCCTTCTTTGACCGCTTTAAGAAAAAGGCGAATGAAGAGCAGTCTGCAGAGGAAGCTTTTGAGGCTGTGCAGGAAGAGAAGGAGGAAGCATAATGTTAGCGATATATAAGAGAGAGTTAAAGTCCTATTTCCACTCCTTTATCGGACTGTTGTTTATAGGTGTTACTTTATTTTTTGTAGGTTTGTATTTTACGGTATATAATCTGTGGTCACGTTACCCATTCTTTGCATATACCATTGATTCTGTAGTATTTATTTTTATGCTGACGGTTCCCATCCTTTGTATGAGAATCATGTCCGAGGAGCGTAAGAGCAAAACGGATCAGCTGATCTTAACGGCGCCGGTTACGGTAGGACAGATCGTTGTAGGTAAGTTCCTGGCATTGCTGACTATCTTTGCCATTCCGACAGCAATCATCTGCACCTTCCCTCTGATCCTGGACAGCTTCGGCAACATACCGGTAGGGGAGGCATATATTACCTTACTTGCCTTCTTCCTTTATGGTATGACCTGTATCGCAATCGGTTTATTGGCATCTGCCCTGACGGAAAGCCAGGTGATCGCAGCGGTTTTGGGCTTTGCTATTTTATTCCTGGGCTATATGATGAATTCCTTCTGTAATATGATCTCATCTACAGGCAATTTACTGACCAGGATCATGAAGTGCTACGATCTGTATACACCATTCTCCAGCCTGCTTAACGGTACACTGGATCTGACGGCAGTGGTATACTTCTTATCCATTACTGTTTTGGCACTGTTTTTGGCGGTACAGGCAGTACAGAAGAGACGTTACAGTATTTCTGTTAAGTCCTTAAGTCTGGGCGCTTACAGCTCAGGAATGATCGTGGTGGCATTTGTCATCACCTTCCTTGTAAACGGTTTTGTGCGCGAGCTTCCTACGGCAGTGACCTCACTGGATCTGACTCGCGAGAAATTATATTCTTTAACTGATGTCAGTGTGGATTTTGTATCCGGACTGGAGGAGGATGTGACGATTTATGTGCTTGCCAATGAAGAGCAGGCAGATGAGTATGTAGATCAGACCATCAGACGATATGAAGATCTGACAGACCATATTAAGGTGCAGTATGTAGATCCCACTTTGAATCCCAGATTCCACTTACAGTATACAACCGGTTCTCTTGCAAGAAACAGTGTAATCGTTGTAAGCGCGGAGAGAAGCAAAGCAATTGATGCTAATTCTCTTTATAAGACCTCTTATGATACAGCGTCAGGAACCTTCTCTACTACCGGTTATGACGGTGAGGGACAGATCACGAGTGCAATTGATTATGTAACCCGTAATGATCTGCATAAGGTTTATCTGTTAACCTCACATGAGGAATATACACTGACTGCTACTTTTACAGATGTATTGACAAAGGCCAATATTGAATATGAAGAGATCGATCTTGCGGCTCGTACAGAGGTGCCTGGGGATGCGGCATGTATCGTGATCAATGCACCCGCCAAGGATCTGACAGAAGCTGAAAGGGATATGATTCTGGCATATCTGGAACAGGGCGGCAAGGTGATCGCTAATACCCAGTATGTAGAGGAGGGTCTTCCTAACTTTGAAGCAGTGCTTGCTTATATGGGTATCAGCATTGCAGATGGACTGGTATTGGAGGACAATGCTGATAATTATTATAACAATCAGTATTATCTGCTGCCGAATCAGCATCCGGTCAGCGTATATACAGAGGATACCTACGGCTATTATACGATCTTTGCACCTTATGCACAGGCATTGATCCTGGATAAGAACAACACAGACGTCACTTATACAGAGCTTTTGACAACTTCCGTAGATGCATATACCAAGACAGATTTAACTTCTACCTCTGACTACAGCACCTCTGAGGATTCCTTAATGGGTCAGTTCCCTCTGGGTGTGGAAGCAGTGAAGAAGACAGGAGATAAGGAAGCGCTTATGGTCGTATTCTCCTGTGCAAACCTTTTCACGGACGAAGCCAATAAGATGGTAAGCGACGGTAACCTGATGCTGTTTGCAAGCACCATGGGTTATTTCGCAGGCTACGAGGCAAATGTAAGTGTTCCCGTGAAGAATTATCAGGTTTCTACCCTGGTATTATCCGATGGTGATATTTTCGTAGTAGGAGCATTTGTTACAGCAATTCTTCCGATCATCAGTCTTGTACTTGGATTTGTGATCTGGTTTAAGAGAAGAAAAGCATAAAAGCAGGATCAGGGAGGACGGAAGAATGAAGAAACAGCAAAGACAATTCCTGGTACTGATCGTTGTATTGGTATTGCTGGTAGGCGGATATGTGGGAATCAAGGTATACAATGCCCATGAGGAAGCACAGAGAGAAGAGGAACAAAAAGTTATGCTCTTTGATCTGGATACAGATGATATTACGGCAATTTCCTATGTTTACAACACACAGACCTATCATTTTGTAAAAAGCGGCGGATTTTGGAAATGTGCAGATTATCCGGACTGGGTGATCGAACAGAGTAAGCTGAAGGCTATGGCAGAATCCATGGCACAGTTGGAATCCAAGGGAGAGGTAGTAAATCCTACGAATTTGGGCGATTACGGCCTTGAAACACCACAGAGAATGCTAGGCTTTACCACAGAAGACGGTGAGAGCCATACCATCTATGTGGGAGATTATAATGTAACCTCAGATATTTACTATATTTATATAGATGATCCGGCTGAGGTACATGCAATTTATTATAAGATACTGCATAACTTTAATTATGCAGATACGGAATTGAGAGTCGTATCAGAATAAGAATCAAAAACACCTTCCCCATTTTGCCATAAACAGTCCTGCGGACGAAGGCAAAGGGGAGGGTGTTTTTCAATGAAAGCAGTGCCATGCCTGAAAACAATTGACTTTAAAATAGGCATACAGTAATATTAAGATATACTGTGAGTGAAG
>CAYXQG010000025.1:0-13884 GCA_964467405.1 uncultured Acetatifactor sp.
GGATGAGATCACTATGGATACTACCTTTACAGATGATCTCGGAGCTGATTCACTGGATGTTTTCCAGATCATTATGGGTATTGAAGAGGAATTTGATATTGAAATTCCTGCTGAAAATGCTGAGAATATTACCACTGTTGAAGAAGCAGTTGAAATGATCAAGAGTGCTATCAATTAATTTGTTGGCCTAATAGTATTGCGAAGTAGAATAGCGTTCCGGGTACATACAGGGCCACGGAACGCTATAACTTTAGAGGAAAGGCAATTGAAAATGAATCATAAATACAGCCTGGAATTATTGGAAGAAAGAATCGGTTATCATTTTAAAAATATTGCATTGTTAAAACAGGCAGTTACACACAGCTCTTATGCAAACGAGCAGAAGATCAATAAATTTCAGAATTATGAAAGACTGGAATTTTTGGGCGATGCAGTGCTTGAACTGGTGAGCAGTGAATTTTTATTTCATGAGCATACGGATATACCTGAAGGAGAAATGACCAAGATGCGTGCCGCCATGGTATGTGAGCCTTCCCTGGCCTTTTGTGCAAGGAAGCTGGAGCTTGGAGAGTTTATATTGCTGGGTAAGGGAGAAGAGAGCACAGGAGGCCGTAAGAGGGATTCCATTACCTCTGATGTGATGGAGGCTGTTATCGGTGCTATATATCTGGATGGCGGAATTGAGCATGCAAAAAAGTTTATCAATAAAACAGTTTTGGCAGATCTGGACGACAGAAAGCTCTTCTATGATGCCAAAACAACTCTGCAGGAAGTGATGCAGAGGATTTTAAAGAAAGAATTTACGTATGAAGTCATAGATGAGATCGGTCCTGAGCATGATAAAATGTTTAAGGTCAGAGTGACATTGGAGGATGAATGTCTCGGCGAAGGCGTGGGTCGTACGAAAAAGAGCGCTGAGCAGCAGGCAGCATATGAGACACTTTTGATTCTTAAGAAGCGTGGAATCTATAAATAAGCGAAAGCGGGAAGTAATATGTATTTAAAAACTATTGAGATACATGGATTTAAGTCATTTGCAAATAAGATCACATTTCAATTCCATAACGGAATCACAGGTATTGTAGGACCCAACGGAAGCGGTAAAAGTAATGTTGCCGATGCAGTACGCTGGGTGCTGGGAGAACAACGTATTAAGCAGCTTCGTGGTGCCAGTATGCAGGATGTTATATTTTCGGGTACTGAGACCAGAAAGCCGCTTAGCTATGCCTATGTTGCCATTACTCTGGACAATTCGGACCGTCAGCTTGCCATAGACAGTGACGAGGTAGTTGTAGCCAGAAGAATATACCGTTCCGGTGAGAGTGAGTATATCATTAATGGATCAGCCTGCCGGTTAAGGGATGTCAATGAGCTTTTTTATGATACGGGTATCGGTAAGGAAGGATATTCCATTATCGGACAGGGTCAGATCGATAAGATCCTGAGCGGAAAGCCGGAGGAAAGAAGAGAGCTTTTTGATGAGGCTGCCGGTATTGTAAAATTTAAGCGCAGAAAAAATGCTGCCCAGGCAAAGCTGGAAAATGAAAAGCAGAATCTGGTGCGTGTCAATGATATTTTGTCTGAGTTAGAGAAGCAGACCGGTCCGTTGGAAAGACAGTCTGAAGTGGCTAAGGTATATTTAAAGAAAAAGGAAGAGCTTAAGACATTGGATGTCAATGTGTTCCTTTTGGAAAATATCAGACTCCGGGAACAGCTTGAAGCAGTGGACGGCAAGTTAAAGATCGCAACTGATGATCTGACGGAGACCACCTCCAAATATGACGGCATCAGAGAAGAATATGAACGTATTCAGAGTGAAATTGAAAGACTGGATGAGTCAATTGAAAATGCCCGTAATCAGGTAACGGATGCTGACCTGCTAAGAGGAAAGCTGGAGGGTGAGATCAATGTCTTAAAGGAGCAGATCAATTCTGCACATTCCAATGAAGAGCATCTTCAGAACCGTAAGAGAAGCGTACTGAATGAAATCGAGGGTAAGAACAAGGATCGTGAAGGGATTCTTGCAGATAAAGAAGATATTGATCAAAAGGTTCAGGAGCTTATCGGTACAAGAGATGAAGTTAAGAGGCATTTAGCACAGGTACAGCAAAAGATCGAAGAGTTAAACAATAGTATGGAAGCCGGTAAAAATACGATTATCGGCGAATTGAACCAGAGGGCAACCATTAAGTCAAGGATCAGCCGTCTGGATTCTACCCTGGAACAGATCAATATCCGTAAAGCAGAATTAAATTCCAGAATCCTTCGTGCCAAAACAGATGAAGCGGAACGTACAGAGAACATGAAGCAGTTAGAAGATACTTTTGCTGCAGTCTGCGAAGAAATTGCCAGCATGAACCAACAGGAAAAGGACATGGAAAAGGAGCTTTCCGGGCTTCGAGAGGGCTTGACCCAAAAAGATCAGAAGCTTCGTGACGTGCAGAACCGTTATCATCAGGAAAAATCCAAGCTGGAGGCTCTGGCCAATATTACAGAACGCTATGACGGATACGGCGGCAGCGTCAAGAAGGTCATGGAGCAAAAGGATTCTGTTAAGGGTATCATCGGAGTGGTAGCAGATATCATCAAGGTTGATAAGGAATACGAGACTGCAATTGAAACGGCTCTCGGAGGTAACATTCAGAACATTGTTACAGATGATGAAGAAACTGCAAAGAAAATGATCGGTTTCCTAAAGAAAAACCGTCTGGGACGTGCGACCTTCCTTCCCCTTACCAGTATTACCAAGCCTCAGGAGTTTAAAAATGCAGAGGCACTGAAGGAAAAAGGTGTTATCGGCATGGCGGATGAACTGGTTCATACAGAAAAAGAGTATCGTAATGTTGCCAAGGCCATGCTGGGACGTATCATGGTAGTGGACAATGTGGACAATGCAGTAAAGATTGCCCGCAAGTTTGATTATGGTATCCGTATGGTTACAATTGAGGGCGAGCTTTTGGTGCCGGGCGGTGCCATCAGCGGAGGTGCCTTTAAGAACAATAGTAATCTTTTGGGACGCCGCAGGGAAATCGATGAGCTGGAGAAAAAGGTAAAGAAGATTCGTGCGGATATTGATTTGATCAATCAGGATATAGAGGAGACAAAAGCACAGCGTAATCAGGTGCGTATGGCTCTGGAAAAATTGAAGCTGCAGATACAGCAAAAATCCATAGAACAGAATACTGCAAGAATCAGTATTGCCCAGACAAGGGAACGTATGGCTGAGGAAGAGCAAGGCTATGATTCCATGAAGAAGGAGCAGCAGGAAATTGAGGCACAGATCCGAGAGATCGCCCAGGGAAAGGATGCTATTCAGACGGAACTTTCAGTCAGCGAAGAGCTGGAGAAGAGTACCCAGGAGCAGATTATTGTTTTCCAAAAGGAACTGGAGGAAAAGAGACAGGAAGAATCAACAGTCTCTGCTCGGGTTACGGAATGGGAGCTTAAGGTGGAAAGAATGCTGCAGACGCAGAAATTCCACCAGTCCAATGTGGACCGTATTGAAGGCGAAACAGAACGGTTTGTAAAGGAACTGAAGGAGATCGAGGAAGCACTTGCACAGAATGAACAGGATGTAGAGATCCGAAGAAATAATATCAAACAGATTCAGGAGACCATTACAGCTTCCTATGAAGCACAGAATACCTCTCAGATCCGGTTGAAGGAGGATATGGAGCGAAAGGAAAGCTTAAGTGCAAAGCAGAAGAATTTCTTTGCTTCCAGAGAAGAATTGTCCGAAAGAATGAATACCCTGGATAAGGAAGTATATCGTCTGAATGCCCAGAAGGAGCGTTTGGAGGAGAATATAGAAGGCCAGATTAATTATATGTGGGATGAGTATGAGATCACTTTAAGTGATGCTGCTTCCCTGCGAAATGAAGAAATGAGTGATCTGCCTGCCATGAAACGTTCTATAGCCGGCTTGAAGGATGATATTAAAAAGCTGGGTCCGGTCAATGTCAATGCCATTGAAGAGTATAAGGAGCTTATGGAACGTTATACCTTCTTAAAGACACAGCATGATGACCTGGTAGAAGCCGAAAAAACACTGGAAGGTATTATCAGTGAGCTGGATACTGCCATGAGAAAGCAGTTTGCTGAGAAATTTGCTGAGATCGGTAAGGAATTTGACAAGGTATTTAAGGAACTGTTCGGCGGTGGTAAAGGTACATTGGAGCTTATGGAGGATGAGGATATTCTGGAAGCAGGAATCCGTATCATCGCACAGCCGCCCGGAAAGAAGCTTCAGAATATGATGCAGCTATCCGGTGGGGAAAAGGCCTTGACAGCGATTGCACTGTTGTTTGCAATCCAGAATCTGAAGCCGTCCCCGTTCTGTCTGTTGGATGAGATAGAAGCTGCCCTGGATGAATCCAATGTAGGACGATATGCGAAATACTTACATAAGCTGACAAAGCATACACAGTTTATTGTAATTACCCACAGACGCGGTACCATGGAAAGTGCGGACCGGCTCTACGGTATTACCATGCAGGAAAAGGGTGTGTCCACTCTGGTCAGTGTGAATCTGATCGACAAAGAATTGGATGATTAGTTTGCAGGAGGTTTAGATGTCAGGTTTTTTTTCAAGATTAAAAGAAGGATTGACCAAAACAAGGGAGAATATTGTACGCGGTATTGATAATGTGTTCAACGGATTCTCTGCTATTGATGAGGATTTCTATGAAGAATTAGAGGAAATCCTTATTATGGGAGATATCGGTGTGAATGCTACCACACAGATCGTGGAACGCTTGAAAGCACAGGTGAAGGAGCAGCATCTGAAGGAACCGTCGGAGTGTAAGCAGCTTTTGATAGAGAGTATCAAGGAACAGATGCATGTGGATGAAACGGCATATGATTTTGAAGATAAACAGTCCGTTATCATGGTGATCGGTGTCAATGGTGTGGGCAAGACCACTTCAGTAGGTAAGCTTGCCGGTAAATTAAAAGAGAAGAACCGTAAGGTGCTGATTGCAGCAGCGGATACCTTCCGAGCAGCTGCCGGTGAGCAGCTGGCTGAGTGGGCCAGAAGAGCGGATGTCCCCATGATAGGCGGAAAAGAGGGTTCAGATCCTGCCAGTGTGGTCTTTGATGCAGTAAATGCGGCAAAGGCAAGAAAAACAGAAGTTCTTTTGATCGATACGGCCGGAAGACTTCATAATAAGAAAAATCTGATGGAAGAGCTTCGGAAGATGAATCGTATCATTGACAGGGAATTTCCGGATGCACATAGGGAAAATCTCATTGTTTTAGACGGAACTACCGGACAAAATGCATTGGTACAGGCAAGGGAATTCGGAGAAGTAGCGGATCTGACAGGCATTATCCTGACAAAAATGGACGGTACTGCCAAGGGCGGAATAGCTGTGGCAATCCAGTCTGAATTAAATGTACCGGTTAAGTATATCGGTGTGGGTGAAACCATTGACGATCTGCAGAAATTTGATTCGGATGAATTTGTAAATGCGCTTTTTAATATGGAACAGCAGGAGGGATAATGACAATGTTGACACTGGAAAAATTTGAAGAAGCTTCAGAAATTGTAAAAAAGGTTACATTAGAAACGAAACTGGTATATAGTGATTATTTCAGCGCACAGACAGGAAACAGGGTATATTTGAAGCCTGAAAACATGCAGTTTACAGGTGCATATAAGGTAAGAGGAGCTTATTATACCATGAGTACCCTGACAGATGAAGAAAGAGCAAAGGGTCTGATCACTGCATCAGCAGGAAATCATGCACAGGGTGTTGCATATGCAGCAAAGTGCTATGGCGCAAAGGCTACCATCGTCATGCCTACCACCACACCTCTTATGAAGGTTAACAGGACCAAAAGCTATGGGGCAGAGGTGATTTTGTACGGAGATGTATATGATGAGGCTTGTGAGAAGGCATATGAGTTAGCTGCAGAGCATGGATATACCTTCATCCATCCCTTTGATGATCTGCGGGTAGCAACCGGACAGGGAACCATTGCCATGGAAATCTTTAAAGAGCTTCCGTTAGTAGATTATATTCTGGTACCAATCGGCGGAGGCGGACTTGCAACAGGTGTATCCACCCTTGCTAAGATGTTAAATCCCAAGATCAAGGTGATCGGTGTGGAGCCGGCAGGGGCAAATTGCCTGCAGGAGTCTGTTAAAAAGGGCGAAGTGACCACTTTGCCAAAGGTAAGTACAATTGCAGATGGTACCGCTGTGAAGACGCCGGGCAGCAAGCTTTTTCCTTATTTGAAAGAGAATCTGGATGATATCATTACCGTTGAGGATGAAGAGCTGGTAGTGGCATTTTTGGATATGGTAGAAAATCATAAAATGGTTGTTGAAAATTCAGGCCTTTTAACGGTAGCAGCATTGAAGCATCTGAATGTAAAGGATAAAAGAATTGTTTCTATCTTAAGCGGCGGAAATATGGATGTGATCACCATGTCCTCCGTAGTACAGCAGGGTCTGATCTTCAGAGACAGGATATTTACAGTGTCCGTTCTTTTGCCGGATAAGCCTGGTGAATTGTGCAGAGTATCCGGAGTGATCGCAAAAGAAAGCGGAAATGTGATCAAATTAGAGCATAATCAATTTGTTTCCACAAATCGCAGTGCGGCAGTGGAACTTCGTATTACCCTGGAAGCATTTGGAACGGAACACAAGAAACAGATTATTGACTGTCTGGAAAAAGAGGGTTATCAGCCCAAAGTGGTTCGTACAAATATTTAAGGAAAAGCTGTATATATTATATACAGAAAAATCCGCATAATGTATTATGCGGATTTTTTAAAGATGACAATAGGGGTTAATCGGTAAGGAACGGAAATGAGAGGCGTAGGATGAAACAAAAATGGGAGAACAGAATTAAAAATATATTGATCATGACAGCAGGAGCGATTGTGCAGGCACTGGCAGTCGCATTGGTCATTGACCCGAATTCTATGGCACCCGGAGGAGTGACCGGTATTGCTATTATTATGAATCGTGTGACACAAATAGAAACAGGTACATTGATATGGTGTCTGAATGTGCCGATCCTGATCATGGGAACCTGGAAATTTGGATGGAAATTTATTGTTTCTACATTATACTGCACCGGCTTGGTGTCCGTGCTGACCAATATTTTCAGTGCAGTATTTCCGCCTTTGACACAAGATATTTTCCTGGCATCTATTGTGGGCGGCGCTTTAATGGCAGTCGGCATCGGTCTGGTATTTAAGGCAGGAGCAACCACAGGCGGTACGGATATTATTGTAAAGGTCCTTCGGGTAAGGATGCCGCATTTAAAAACGGGTGCACTGTTTCTTTCTATTGATGCAGTGATCGTATTCTGTTCCATTTTTGTGTTTAAGAATGTCGACCGGGCCTTGTATTCAGGTATTACAGTAATGGTTTCTTCAATGGTTCTGGATGTTGTTCTGTATGGTAAGGACAGTGCAAAGCTGATCTATATCATCAGTGATCATGCGGAAGAGATTGCCAAGCGCCTGTTGGAGGAGCTGGATCTTGGAGTAACCTATGTAAGAGGTTCGGGTGCATACAGTGGTAAGGATAAGCAGGTCATTATGTGTGCCGTGAAGAAGCATATGGCGCCTAAAACGGAGGAGGTTGTAAAACAGGAGGATCCGTTGGCCTTTATGATCGTTACAAGTGCTATGGAGATATATGGGGAAGGATATAAGAATCTCTTCAGTGAAAAGTTATAATATGTTTCCGAAAATGCTTATCAGTTTTGAAAGGAACGGAGAGTATGGAAGAGGACTATGTAAAACAGGGTTATCTGTATGATGATTTCAGAATGTTTCATATCCTGGATAAGTGTGAGCGTGAGCAGAAGTTTCATTATCATGATTTTCATAAGATCGTTTTTTTTATCAAAGGAAATGTCAGCTACAATATAGAAGGAAAGTCTTACAAATTAAAGCCCTATGATATTGTTCTGGTAAGAAGGGGTGACATTCATAAGCCGGAATATGTTTCCGGAGAACCCTATGAAAGGATCGTGTTTTTTATTTCAGAGGAATACTTAGACAGACTCAGAGACGGAGAATGCGACCTGTCCAATTGCTTTCAGAAGGCTAAACAGGAAAATTCCGATGTGCTCAGGCTTCCGGCCATGGTAAATACGGCACTGATGGAAATTGTGGATAAGCTGGAACAAAATGGTAAAGAGGATCGTTATGCAGGAAAGATCTATGCTAATGCATTATTTATGGAATTGATGGTGATGCTGAACCGGGGCTGTCTGGAAGAAGAAAATGCATTCAGCAGAAATGCCCTGTATAATCAGAAGATGTTAGATGTGATCCGCTATATCAATGAGCATTTAAAAGAGGAGCTTTCCATTGAGATGCTTTCGGAGCATTTCTATATCAGCAAATATCATATGATGCGTCAGTTTAAGGAAGAGACGGGATATACCATACATAATTATATTACGGAAAAAAGACTTTTGGCTGCGCGTAATATGATGTTAGCAGGCATCAGTGCAACCAAAGCCTGTTATGAGTGCGGATTCAAGGATTATTCAACCTTTTCAAGGGCTTTTAAGGCACATATGAAAACAAAGCCTTCCGAAATATAAAAAAGTTTTAAGTGTAAAGAAAAAATACTTGACACCTTATGCGTTATGTTGTATGATAGCAAAGGTGTTCGTTGTAATGTGTGGAAATAGGTATGGAAAAGATATTTAAACAAGGTCTTTTATATGATTTCTATGGTGAACTGCTGACGGAGCATCAGCGCAGTGTATATGAGGATGCAGTATATAATGATATGTCTTTAAGTGAGATCGCTGAGGAATATCATATCAGCCGTCAGGGTGTACATGATCTGATCAAGCGATGTGATAAGATCCTGACAGGGTATGAGGAAAAGCTGCGACTGGTGGAGAAGTTTACAGAGGCCAAGGAGAAGATATCTCAAATAGTGGAATTAACACAGAGCCTGGAGCAGGCTCAGATGGATGAGGATGCCAGACAGAAGGTACTCCATATCAGGAAGGTTTCCACAGATTTGATGAATGAGTTTTAGTAGAGGAATAACAAATGGCATTTGAGAGTTTAACAGATAAACTGCAAAATGTATTTAAAAATCTTAGAAGCAAGGGTCGTCTGACACCGGAGGATGTAAAAGCTGCCTTAAAAGAAGTCAAGATGGCACTTCTGGAAGCTGATGTAAACTTCCGTGTGGTAAAGCAGTTTGTAAAGACTGTTGAGGAAAGAGCAATCGGCCAGGATGTGATGAATGGTTTAAATCCGGGACAGATGGTCATTAAGATTGTAAATGACGAGCTGGTTGCCCTGATGGGAAGCGAAACCACTGAGATTGCCATGCAGCCGGGTAAAGCGATCACTGTCATTATGATGGCAGGTCTTCAGGGTGCAGGTAAGACTACTGCAACAGCTAAGATTGCCGGAAAGTTAAAATTAAAAGGTAAGAAATCTCTGCTGGTTGCCTGTGACGTATATCGTCCTGCGGCAATTGACCAGTTAAAGATAAATGGTCAGAAGATGGAGGTGGAAGTATTTTCACTGGGCACTGACCGCAAGCCTGTTGATATTGCAAAGCAGGCAATTGAATATGCAGAAAAGAACGGCCACAATGTTGTTATATTGGATACCGCAGGCCGTTTGCATGTGGATGAAGATATGATGCAGGAGCTGCAGGATATCAAGGCACAGATCAATGTACATCAGACCCTGTTAGTTGTAGATGCAATGACCGGTCAGGATGCAGTGAATGTAGCAAAGCAGTTTGATGAAAAGATCGGTATTGACGGCGTGGTATTGACCAAGCTGGATGGTGATACCAGGGGCGGTGCAGCACTTTCTATTAAGGCAGTGACCGGAAAACCCATCTTATTTATCGGTATGGGAGAAAAGCTGACCGATATGGAGCAGTTTTATCCTGACAGAATGGCAAGCAGGATCCTGGGTATGGGAGATGTGCTTACGCTGATTGATAAGGCACAAGCCAATCTGGATATTGATGAGGATAAGAGCCGTGATATGGCCAGCCGTATGAAGAAGGGTAAATTTGATTTTGAAGATTACCTGGAAAGCATGAAGCAGATGCGGAATATGGGCGGTATCGGCAGTATTTTGAGTATGATGCCGGGTATGGGAGCGAAGGCTGCAGATCTGGAAGGCATGGTTGATGAAAAACAGCTGGCGCATATGGAGGCAATTGTATTGTCAATGACGCCTGAGGAGAGAAGGAATCCGAAGCTGTTAAATCCAAGAAGAAAGCATCGTATTGCCAAGGGCGCAGGTGTGGATATCAGCGTTGTAAACCGTTTCATCAAGCAGTTTGAACAGAGCCAGAAGCTCATGAAGCAGCTTGGCGGAGGCAAGAAGAAGCATGGTATGCTGGGTGGCTTAACCGGCATGGGAAGAGGAAGATTTCCTTTTTAAGAAAAGCAGATAATGGACTTTAAGGTTCTTATCATAGATAACATGTAACACGAAGTGTTACCAAACAATAAACAAAATAGTATATTTACGGAGGTAAAAAACAATGGCAGTTAAGATCAGATTAAGAAGAATGGGACAGAAGAAGGCACCTTTTTATAGAATTATCGTAGCAGATTCTCGTTCCCCCAGAGATGGCAGATTCATCGCAGAGCTCGGTACTTATGATCCTTCTACCGATCCCAGCACATTCAAGATCAATGAGGAAGAGGCTAAGAAGTGGTTAGCTAACGGCGCACAGCCCACAGAAGTAGTTAATAAGCTTTTCAAGGTTGCAGGTATTGTTAAATAATAACACTGGCTTACTTTTGGAGGTGTATTAATGAAGGAATTAGTAGAAGTTATTGCAAGAGCACTTGTGGATAACCCGGATGAAGTAATTGTTACAGAAAAGAGCGAAGGTAAGAAAACCGTTGTAGAACTTCATGTAGCAGCATCCGATATGGGAAAGGTCATTGGAAAGAAAGGAAGAATTTCTAAGGCAATTCGTTCTGTTGTGAAAGCAGCATCATCCAAAGACAATAAAATTGTAGACGTCGATATTATAGACGCAGAAAACGATTAATACTCAGGCGAAACATGCGTTAGTATGTTTCGCCTGTTGTACTGTCAGGGGAGAGAAGAAGGCAGTCAAAGGATTTATTACGGTGCAAAGGAAAGGAAAAGCATGGACGATTTATTTCAGGTTGGTATTATTACATCCACACATGGTGTCAGAGGTGAAGTAAAGGTTTATCCTACCACTGATGATGTGAGACGTTTCAAAAGATTAAAGGAAGTAATCTTGGACACCGGTAAGGAACAGAAGACTTTGGAGATTGAAAGCGTAAAATTCTTTAAGCAGATGGTGATATTAAAATTTAAGGGGCTTGATAACTTAAATGATGTGGAGTCCTATCGTCAGAAAAGTCTGTATGTGACCAGGGCTAATGCAGTACGGTTAAGCAGGGATGAGTATTTTATTGCAGATCTGATCGGGCTTGCGGTATATGATGAGTCTGATAAAGAATTAGGTACATTGGAGGATGTAATGTCCACCGGTGCAAATGATGTTTATGTGATAAAGCTGATAAATGGCGGAGAGCTTTTGCTGCCTGCGATCAAGCAATGTATTTTAAATGTGGATATTAATGCAGGACGTATGCAGGTGCATGTTCTGGATGGCTTGTTGGAGGAGAAATAGTTCATGAGATTTCATGTGATGACACTTTTTCCGGAGATGATACAGGGTGTACTCAATACCAGTATATTGGGCAAGGCGGCACAAAAAGGTCTGATCTCCTTTCATACGGTTAATATGCGTGATTATACATTGGACAAGCATGGCAAGGTGGATGATTATCCGTACGGAGGTGGTGCCGGTATGTTGATTCAGGCACAGCCGGTGTATGATGCCTATCAGTCACTGACTGCTTCTATGGGCAAGAAGCCCAGAACTATTTATCTGACGCCGCAGGGTAAAAGGTTTGATCAGAAAATGGCAAAAGAACTGGCTCGTGAGGAAGATCTGGTATTTTTGTGCGGTCATTATGAGGGAATTGATGAGAGAGTGCTTGAAGAGATCGTTACAGATTATGTTTCCATTGGTGATTATGTATTGACCGGCGGTGAATTACCCGTCATGGTCATGATAGATGCCGTATCAAGACTGGTTCCCGGAGTGTTGAATAATGATATTTCCGCAGAAACAGAAACCTTCCATAATGATCTGCTTGAATATCCTCAATATACCAGACCTGAGGTATGGAAAGAAAAAAGAGTTCCGGAGATATTGCTGACAGGAAATCATAAAAAAATCGTGGAATGGCGACTGAAACAGTCAATTGAGAGGACCAGGCAAAGAAGACCGGATCTTTATAAGCTGTATTGCAAAAAGCAGGAAGTGATAAAACGTCTGTCAAAGAAAAAACGACTTTGTATTCATATGATGGAACTGTTAGACCGGGGGATCGGCGATGTCCTTTACGAAAAAGATTCCAATATCGTATTGTATAGTGAGAATACTTATATGATTCTGGCATCTTCTAAGGAGGATGCAGAACGGATGTTAAAAGGCATACCTGGCCTTCCGGAAAAGAATGTAATCAGCGTTGATGAATATGTAACGAAGATATTGACTGAGGAGTATGGCATGGCGGTGGCTTCAAAGTGCTGTCAGGCATGTTATACCAAGAAAGAAACGCTTCCGGTGAAATATAAAGATATCAGACAGCTGGATCTGTCACACCTTTCCTATGTATCTGCTCATTATCCGCATGGGGATGAGGAATATCTTAAGGGAAGGATAGAAGCCGGTGTCATGTATGGTGCATTTGAAGAAGATCAAATAATTGGTTTTGTGGGAATCCATAAGGAAGGCAGTATGGGTCTTCTTTATGTGGAAGAGGCATATCGCAGAAGGGGGATTGCAGCTTCCCTGGAAAGCTTTCTGATCAATCTACAGATTGCCAATGGTCAGACACCTTATGTACAGATACAGGAAGATAATAATGCATCCCTGGCATTGCAGGATAAGCTTGGATTATATAAGGCACAGCAGTCTGTCTGGTGGCTTATAAAGTAAAGGCAGGCTACCATTGCTTGCGGTATTCTCCGGGAGTGATCCCCTCTACTTTTTTAAAAATACGGGAAAAATAATTGGGATCCTGAATCCCGCACCGGATGCCGATCTCTTCAATGGACAGTTCACTGAAACGGAGAAGATGTTTGGCATGGGTGATGCGCTGCTGCAGAATATAATTATTGACAGAGAGGCCAAATTGTTCTTTAAAGATACGCGTCAGGTAGTATTTGTTGATAAAAAAGCGTCCCGTCAGGTCATCCAGCGTGATGCGCTCGGAAAAATGCATATCGATATATTCCTTTACATCCTGCAGGGAACGTTTCCCTGCAGGATTTTTATGGTCGGATTTTGCAGTGCTCCAGCTTTCCTCCATTAGCAGGGAGAGGATGGAAGCAAATTGTTCATTGATCTTCATGTCCTTGATGTAGGATTCGGAAGCGGCTATTTCATAAAGCGTATCCAGAATATGGTCATATTCACGGATATAGGAAGTTTCAAAACAGGGACGGCCTCCGCGCTCCATATATTTTCTATAGATACCGTTCATGGTTGGACCGTAAAAATGTGCCCATTTTAAAGTCCACAGATCATTGGAGGAACAGTGTGAATAGGGAATCTGACAGTCTATAAAAACACAGGAACCTTTGTGCAGCTCGTAGGTGCTTCCGGCATAGGTAAGACTTCCGGATCCTTCTGTTACTATGAAAAATAAATAAGAGACAAGACCGCTTCGGGAACTGGTATGTGGTTGGATTGCATGTAATTTTCCGATTTCCTGCAAATGGATCAGATTGTTCTTGGCAAATTCGGAAGGGGTATAAAGAATTCGGTTACTGTTTACTACATTTCCTTGAAAAAGT
>CAYXQG010000026.1:0-13799 GCA_964467405.1 uncultured Acetatifactor sp.
ATGCTCCTGTAACCACCTTGTCACAAAATGACTGACCTCCCCATAATGAGTGGATAATGTCAGCTCATCCTTTTTCCCGGCTTCTCTTGTATCCGTATAGAGCACCAGATTCACAAAAAAAGGCTGCCCCTTTTCATTCTCCTCCGGGAATACTCCATGATATGCATATACTTCTAAATTATCAATATGTATCTCATCATATCGCATTCCATATATCTCCTCTATGTTGCATTTTTCCATGAATCCTCTCATATCAGCCAAAACGCTTTCCACCTCCAAGGATTGCTTCTGCCATACGGACAGCCCTAACATTTTCCTTAATATCATGTACCCTGACAAAAGCACAGCCCTTTAAAACGGCAAATACAGAGGTGACTAACGTTCCCTCCAGTCTTTCCTCCACCGGCAGATCCAGGCTAAGACCGATTACGGATTTGCGGCTGGCTCCAAGTAAAAGGGGATAACCCAGTACCTGAAGCTCTTCTAAAGAATTGAGTACCTCCAGATTATTTTCATAAGTTTTTCCAAATCCCACACCCGGATCCAGGATCAGTCTGTCATCACGGATGCCTGCTTTTTTTGCCAGATAAATACTTTCTGCCAGATCTGCTGCCACATCCTGCATAAAATCCCGGTAAACAGCCTCTTTCCGATTGTGCATAAGGCAGCAGGCAACACCGCCTTCTGCAATGGTCTCTGCCATTTGCGGATCATACTTTAGTCCCCAAATATCATTGATCATGTCTGCTCCTGCTTCAATCCCTGCCAAAGCTACATTACTTTTGTAAGTATCCAGAGAAACCGGTACATCAAACCGTTTTTTTACAGCCTCTATGACAGGCACTACTCTTTCTGTTTCCTCCGCATCTGTGATCTGTACATATCCCGGTCTGGTGGACTCTCCTCCTATATCCAGTATATCCATTCCTTCTGCAAGCATTCTTTCCACCTGCCTTAAGGCTCTGTCTTTATCATTCCATCTTCCTCCGTCAGAAAAGGAATCCGGAGTCATATTCAATATCCCCATAATGTAGGTATGCTTATCTACATCAAAATCCCTGCTGCCAATCTTCATCATCTTTCCTTTCTGCTAATAACGAAGCTTCAGATTCTTCTTTCCTTCGTCCCAGTTACATTGCTCTGCCGCATCACAGGCAAAACACGGTCGGCTAAGCTTATCCGCCCTGTAAAGGATTCCACACAGATTCCTTTCACATGCCGCATTCTGATTTCTGTGATCACGGATTGCTTCCAAAATCAGCGCCTGCTCTGTTTTATCAAAGCCTGTATCCTCTAAAATATCCTGTGCAAGCGCTGCTCCCGCAAGCTCATGAGGTGTTCCGTCCTCATATTGCACATGCCTGCCGATATCATGCAGCAATGCCGCCGCATAAATATACTCCTTAGGAATTTCCATGGCCTCTTCCTCATTCAGCAAAGCAGCGATACGGGCCACATCCAAAAAATGACTCATATTATGACGGCAGAAGATTCTTTGCTCCTCTGCCGCATTGTTTTTTGCTATATATTCCTGATATTTCCTGTTTTCCAGGATGCTATCCACTCGCTTCATTTATTTTCTCCACAGCTATCTCTAAACCGCCCTTATTTTGCAGCAGACAGTCTCTTTTCTATATTTCCAGCATTCTGAAAAACCGGTTCCTTAGTTCTTCCTTCTCCTCAAAGCATCCTCTGCAGGCTATGGTAACGGTCTTACTGCCGGGCTTTTTTATACCGCGCATGGTCATACACATATGCTCTGCCTCTACCAAAACCATAACGCCCTGTGGCTCCAGATATTCCATGACAGCATCTGCGATCTGCCCCGTCATCTGTTCCTGGATCTGTGGTCTTTTGGCATATACTTCCACTGTCCGTGCCAGCTTGCTCAATCCCACTACTTTTCCGTTAGGTATATAAGCCACATGAGTCTTTCCGTAAAAGGGCAGCAAATGATGTTCACAGGTCGAATAAAACACAATATCCTTCTCCAGTACCATTTCATCCCTATCCACGGAAAACACCTTTGCCAAATGCTCTGAGGCATCCTGCGTCAGTCCGGAAAATATTTCCGTATACATCCTTGCAATACGATCCGGTGTATCCTTCAGCCCTTCTCTGTTGATATCCTCGCCGACTCCCTCCAGAATCAGCCGTACACCTTCCTTTATCTTTTCCTGATCCATCATAAACATCCTACGCCTTTCTCTTTTGTACGATCTGCGTCAGCCTGCCCAAAAAGGACAGGGATCCAAATGCCAGAATTACATCATTTTTTCCTGCCAGCAGATAACTGATCTCTACCGCTTCCTCTAAACTGTCCAATGCCGTTACATTAGGATGCACCTTTGCCACCTCAGCTGCTAACTCATAAGCAGACAAGGCTCTTGGATTCCCCGGTGTGGCAACTGTCAGAATCTGATCTGCATAGGAATGTGTCAGCTCAATGATCTTTTCGTACTCTTTATCCCTTAGAACACCCATTATAAATATAATTCTTCTGTTTGTAAAATAAAATGCAATGGACTCTGCCAGTTTTTCTGCAGCATCCTCATTATGTGCGCCATCTATTACAAAATAGGGTCTTTTGGAGATAACAGAAAAACGTCCCGGCCAATTTGTCTCTCTTAAGCCCTGACGAAGCGCCTTTTCGGAAACCGGAAAGCCTTTTTCGGCCAGTGCCTCTGTTACCTTTACTGCCAAAAAGGCATTTGCGATCTGATGCTTTCCTGCCAATGTGATCTCCAGATCCTTCAGCCTGCCATAATCAAATTTTTGTTTTTCCAGACCAAAACGTATTCTGTTTACCTGACTCATATCCGCTACCGTCACCAAAGCCGACATACTTTCTGCCTGATCCCGGATCACCTGCATGACCGGTTCTTTCTGTTGTGCCGTGATCACCTGACAACCCTTTTTGATAATCCCTGCCTTTTCACCGGCAATAGCTTCCAAATCCTTTCCTAAAAAGGACATGTGATCCATACTGATTGGGGTAAACACTGCTGCCAATGTATTTTCAATAATATTCGTAGCATCCAGCCTGCCTCCCATGCCGGTCTCCAATACCACAATATCGCAGCCCTTCTCTTTAAAATAAGCAAAAGCCATGGCTGTCTCCACCTCAAAAGGGGTCGGATGGGGATATCCGTCAGCTACCAGGCTGTCGCAGATTTCCTTCATCTGCTCCACCAGACTGCACAATGCTTTCTTGGTAATCGGTCTTTCATTGACCTGAATCCGTTCCCTGTATTCAAAAATAGTAGGAGAAATATAACGTCCCACCTTATATCCTGCTGCCTTAAGGATTGTTGACAAATATGCCAGCACAGAGCCTTTTGCATTGGTTCCTGCTATGTGAACAAATAAAAGCTCCTTCTGGGGATTCCCCAATCGCTCACACAATCTCCTGATATTATCAAGGCCCGGCACAATGCCATAACCTTTTAAAGACTCTACATATTCTACTGCTTCTTCGTATTTCATGCTTATCCTTCCTATTTCTCCAAACACCTTGCAATGTATAATTTTCATCATTTATGCACAAACTATCCCTATCAAACCAAACGAGGTCTATCATATGCACACACCTAAGCTTTTCCGTAACTTTCTTCGCTGCGGCCTGACCGGCTGGTGCATGGAGCTTATCTTCACAGCCCTGCATGCATTGCGTCGCCGTGATTATACCTTAAAAGGCACCACATCTCTTTGGATGTTTCCCATCTATGGAGGTGCTGCATTTCTTGCGCCCCTTTGCCGTCTGCTTCATCAAAAAAATCTTCCAACCCGCGGTCTGACGTACACAGGAATCATCTTCCTGGCAGAATATATCAGCGGTACGCTCCTTACCGCAAAAAATCTCTGTCCCTGGGATTACAGCCGCTCCAAATGGAACGTCCGCGGTATGATCCGCCTGGATTATGCGCCTTTATGGTTTCTTGCCGGTCTTCTGCTGGAGCAGGGTATCCTTCATAATGAAAAGACAGGACCCTCATCCTCATGAAAGTCCCGTCTGTTATTTATCTGCATATCCCGGCCTACACAGTATCATCTGCATCATCCACATCACCGGAACCGATATCCAGCATATTCACGGTACGTCTTTTCAGCCTGGCTTCCTCAGATTCCTTCAAAATAAAATCCTTAACCGCTCTGGCATTCCGGATATGAACCAACTGCAGCTGGGGATGGGTCGTATCCCCCGTATAGCAGACCACTGTACCGATCCGAAACAGCTTCTCCATCAGTGTGGTAGTCAGCTGGACATCCTGAATCTTATACATATAGCAATCATTTTCTACTGTCTTAAACAAGCCTGACCGGATCGTTAAGATATCTTCCCTGATATAGTACTTGGTAAAAGTAAAAGGCAAGCCAAAAAACAACCAGCGTTTTCTCTCTGCAAATTCAATGCTCATATGTATACCTCCGTTCTTAACGTCAGATTCTATGTTTTCACTATACTCGAAAACCGCATGTATTGCAATCTTTTTTCTTAACAAAAGCACTAAAAATTCTTTGCATATCATGTCATATTGTGGTATCATAAATTGAAACAAAAAGCAGATTTCAAACACTGCATTGAAGGAGGTAACCGAATGACCGCTAAAGAATGTATTATGGGGCGCAGAAGCATCCGCAGCTTTCAGAACACCTGTATCCCCCATGACATACTCGCTGAAATCGTAGAAACCGCATCCTATGCTCCCAGCTGGAAGCATACCCAGATCACCCGTTACATAGCTGTAGAGGGTGAATTAAAAGATCAGGTTGCGAAATGTACTTCCTCCTATGCCCGCAATGGCGAGATCATTGCTGCTGCACCTATGGTGATTGTTGTCACTATGATCAAGGGGCGCAGCGGTTTTGAAAGGGACGGCTCCTATTCAACCCATCGCGGTGACGGTTGGCAGATGTTTGATGCCGGTGTTGCCAGTGAAGCCTTTTGTCTGGCTGCCTATGAAAAGGGTCTCGGTACCGTTATCATGGGTATTTTTGATGATGATAAGGTAGCAAAACTGCTAAACGTTCCTGAAGAACGTGAGGTTGTTGCCCTTATTCCCATTGGCTATCCTGCAGAAGAACCTGTTGCTCCTCGCAGAAAACCTGTTGAGGAATTATTAACATTTCAATAATTTAATAGTTTAAGTCGAAGGGACTTCTCTTCGGCTTTTCTTACGCCTATCGGCAAAGCAATACTTTACTAGGGAGGATATACCATGAGACATTTAATGAGTCCGTTAGATTTTACGGTTGAAGAATTGGATAAGCTGTTTGATCTGGCAAATGACATCGAAAACAACAAGGAAAAATATGCGCATGCATGCGACGGAAAGATTCTGGCCACCTGCTTTTATGAGCCAAGCACCAGAACCCGTTTGAGCTTTGAATCAGCCATGACAAGACTGGGCGGACAGGTCATCGGCTTTTCTGATGCGGCCTCCTCTTCCGCTTCCAAGGGCGAATCTGTATCGGATACCATCCGCATCATCTCCTGCTACGCTGACATCTGTGCAATGCGTCATCCCAAGGAAGGTGCTCCGATGGTAGCAGCTGAAAAAGCAGCCATTCCTGTCATCAATGCAGGTGACGGCGGACATCAGCACCCTACACAGACTTTAACGGATCTGCTTACCATCCGCAGCTTAAAGGGCCGTTTATCCAACTTTACCATCGGTCTTTGCGGGGATTTGAAATTCGGACGTACCGTTCATTCCCTGATCCATGCACTGGTGCGCTATGAAGGCATACATTTTATCTTCATCTCCCCTGATGAATTAAAAGTACCGGATTATATTACCGAAGAATTAAAAGCACATAATATTTCTTATGAAGAAGTAACTAGCCTGGATGAAGTAATGCCGCAGCTTGATCTTCTCTATATGACACGCGTGCAGAAGGAACGCTTCTTCAATGAAGAAGACTATATCCGATTAAAGGATTTTTATATTCTGGATACTACAAAAATGGAACTGGCAAAGCCTGATATGCTGGTGCTTCATCCCCTTCCCCGCGTAAACGAGATCTCCGTAGAGGTAGATCGTGACAGCAGGGCTGCTTATTTCAGACAGGCTCAGTATGGTGTCTATGTCAGAATGGCGCTGATCTTAACACTTTTAAACCTGGCATAATAAAGAATAGAATTGCCGTACGGCAGATTGAGAGGTAAATATGTTAAACGTAGGAAAAATTGAAGAAGGCTTTGTACTGGATCATATCAAGGCCGGCATGAGCTTATCTATTTATGAGCATTTACAATTGGATAAGTTAGACTGTACTGTTGCCATTATCAAGAATGCACGCAGTAATAAAATGGGAAAAAAAGATATCCTTAAGGTAGAGTGCGATGTGGATATGCTGGATCTGGACGTTCTGGCCTATATCGACCACAATATCACGGTTAATGTGATCAAGGACGGAGAAATCGTTGACAAAAAGGAATTGATTCTTCCCAAAATGATCAAAAATGTGATCAAATGCCGCAATCCCCGCTGCATCACTTCCATTGAGCAGGAATTACCGCATATTTTCCTGCTGGCAGATGAAGCCAAGGAAGTATATCGCTGCAAGTATTGCGAAGAAAAGTATAACGAAAGAACAAAATTTTAATGCCCCGGGGCATAGAAAAGGAAGTACTGTATGGAACAGATTTTTGAAACAATCAATCATATTTTTCGCTTTGTAACACCTGTCTCAGACTTTTTCTGGGACTTTCCCACAAACTTTGACTGGTATGCCAATATTCCTATTTTGGGAAATTTTTCTCTGGCCATCATACTGTTAATTGGTTCCGGTATCTTCTTCACCATTAAAACCGGATTTATCCAGATCACCCACTTTGTCAAGGGTGTCAAGCTTTTAACAAAAAAGAAACATGATGAAACCGGTATTTCTTCTCTTGCTGCCTTCTTTTTAAGTTCCGCCATGCGTGTCGGTCCCGGTAATATTCTGGGTGTTACCGGTGCGATTTCGGTCGGCGGTGCAGGCGCACTCTTCTGGATGTGGATATCCGCCTTCTTCGGTATGGCAACCGCTTATGTGGAAGCAGTTTTATCCCAGATCTTTAAGGAGAAAAAGAGGGATGAATTTGTAGGCGGTCTTCCCTTCTACGGCAAGAAATTATTAGGCAACAAGGTATGGGCCGGAGTAGCATTATCACTGATGTATATTATCTACGCAATGTGCTGTCTGCCTGCCCAGGGTTATAATGTAGTAAGCTCCGTCGGACAGATGGCAGAAATTGTTACCGGCAAGACTATCTCCACCACTTCTGCCTTCTATTACATAGTTGCATTTATCATTATCATCTTAACAGCCTTTGTTGTATTCAGTGGCATCAAAAAGCTGACCAGAGTAACGGACAAGATGGTACCTGTTATGGCAGTTGTATATGTATTGACTGTTCTGCTTCTCATTTTCCTGAATTTAGATCAGGTACCCTACTTCTTTGGTGCTGTATTTAAAGGAGCCTTTACTCCGGAGGCTGTATTCGGTGGTGTATTTGGTGTTGCGTTGGCTCAGGGTGTAAAACGTGGTCTTATGAGCAATGAAGCCGGTCAGGGTACCATAACCATGGCTGCCGGTGCTGCAAACTGTGAGCATCCCTGCGATCAGGGTATTGTACAGTCCATTGGTGTATTTTTGGACACTATGGTAATCTGTACCCTGACAGGTTTTGTAATAGTTATGGCCCATTTATGGACAGGTGCCGAATCTGAAGCATGGTTTGCAATGGATCGTCTTCCTAAATTCCTTGCTTCCGCAGCAGAGCTTACTCCCGGCACTGCCTTAAATGCAGTGGTAATGTTCTTAATCACCTTCTGCTTCTGCCTGTTTGCTTATACCTGTCTGGTCGGTATGATCAGTTTTTCTGAGATTGCGGCTAACCGTATCAGCCAGAAAAAGAGCTTCTTAAATGTTATCCGTATCCTCGGCCTTGTGATCACTGCCTTTGGTGTACTCTGTTCCATTGCCGGTCTGGATCTCGGCAACCTTTGGGCAATCTCCGATCTGGGTAATATTCTGATCGTATTTGCCAATATTCCGCTCCTTTATATTGGCGCAGGATATGTATTTAAAGCAACTTCCCACTATAAGAAAAACGATGGTACAAGTTTCTCTTCCAAGGTAATCGGAACTGACTGTGAATACTGGGATGAACGCATCCAATAAGATGATGCCTTCTGTCTCCGACTAAAAAACCGACAGTCACATGCCTTTTTCAGATACGTTCCGGCTGCAAAAGCCCGTATCTGAAAAGGTATGTACTGTCGGTTTTATTATCTGTATATAAATAATAAAAAGTGTAGACTTATTTTTTGCCTACACTCTATTAAATATCTTAACACATTTTTTAATTATAGTCTAGTATTTTTATATTTTTATTTTACAATAATCATATAGTTAAATCTCACGGTGACTAATATCTAATTTCCTAAGGAGCAGAAAAATGAGTGCTGAAAAAGTCAAAGCGTTACACGGAACCTCCCGGCATCAGGAGGAGGAAAATCTTTCCAAAACACTGTCCTTGATTCGCAGGAATATACAGGAGTATGGTTCTAAGGTTGCACAAATGAGATCCGACATCAATGATATGCAGGCTCATTTTCATGATGACAATCCGGAGCTGATCAACCAGTTGGAAAATACCTATACCATGCACGATCATATGAAGCGTGCCTTAGAGCGAAATGAACGTGCTTTGTCAAAGCCATACTTCGGCAGAATCCTTTTTCATGATGATACCTACAACAAGGATGAGTCCTTCTATATCGGACGAGGCGGTATTGCGGAAGATGCTACCCATCAGCTCGTTATTGACTGGAGAGCCCCTGTAGCCAATGTCTATTATGAAAATGGTTTGGGCAAATGCAGTTACCCTTCTCCCGACGGTAAGCAGATCCGTATTGATCTAAAGCTAAAACGCACCTACGAAATCGAGGACGGCAGACTGCAGAACTATTATGATACAGAGGTGATTTCCAATGATGATCTTTTAACCAAATATCTTGCCAAAAGCAAGCAGGCAGTATTGGGTGAGATTGTTGCCACCATTCAGAAAGAACAAAACGAGATCATCCGAAAATCTCCCTATCACAATGTCATCGTACAGGGTGTTGCAGGTTCCGGTAAAACCACGGTTGCCATGCATCGTATTTCCTACATCCTATATAACTATGCCGAGCGTTTCAAACCGGACGATTTCTATATTGTGGGAAGCAATCGTATCCTGCTCAATTATATCACCGGTGTTCTGCCCAGTCTGGATGTATACGGCGTTCGTCAGATGACTATGGAGCAATTATTCGTCAGACTCTTATACGAAGACTGGGATCCTGCAAAATATTGCATCAAAAGCAACGAGCATTTATCCTCAGGAGATATTATCAAAGGCAGTAAGAAATGGTTTCTTGATCTGGAGCGATATTGCAACCAACTGGAATGGGACACAATTGACAGAAAATCCGTCTATTTAGACCGCCGTCAGTTTGTAGAAGGTCTGCGAAACGGTATTCCCGGTGTGTATGACGAAACAGACTCCCGTCCCTCTTCTTCCAATGATCTTGTGCTGTTTGCGGACGGTGCTGCCATAGAAAGATATATCCGTCAGAATCCTTCCGTGTCCCTTCAGAATAAGATCAATATGCTGAACGAACGGTTATATAACAGGATCAAGGATGAATTTTTAACCCATTCGGTACTATATACAGATTCTGAGAAAAAAGCCATACTCAGAGCCTATCGCGGAAAATATGGCAAAAATACCTGGAAGCGCTCTATCTTTGACATGTATACGGACTTCCTGAATCGCCAGATCACCGGAGGGATAAAGGTAACGCCTCCTGAAACGTCCATGGATTCCGGTTCCCTAAAAACTGCTTTTGATGTATATGATCTTGCAGCTCTTGCTTACCTTTACAAGCGCATCAAGGAAACAGAGGTGATCAGCGAAGCTCATCATGTTGTCATTGATGAAGCACAGGATTTTGGCATGATGGCCTACAGCGTCTTAAAATTCTGTATCAAGGATTGTACCTATACCATTATGGGTGATGTTTCCCAAAACATCCGCTTCGGCTACGGATTAAATGACTGGGAGGAATTAAGAGCCCTTTACCTGACAGATCCCATGTCCAGCTTCGGTGTTCTGAAAAAAAGCTATCGAAATACGGTTGAAATTTCCAATTATGCTACCCGTATCCTGCATCACGGCAGCTTCCCCGTCTATCCTGTGGAGCCCATCATCCGTCACGGAAAGCAGGTTCTCCAGCAGGAAATTACAGATCCGGCAGAATTGTACAAAAAGGCCGCTTCCGTCTGCAGGGACTGGCGAAAGTGCGGTCTGGAAACGATTGCTGTCATATGCCGCAATCCCCAGTCGGCCGGGGACACGGCTGAAAAGTTAGGAAAATATATAGAGCTTCTTGAAAACGATTTGGAACAGGCAGAATTCGGAAAAGGGATTATGGTACTGCCCATTGAATATACCAAGGGTCTGGAATTTGATGCAGTTTTGATCCTGAATCCCTCCAGAGATGATTATCCGTCAGATGACGGACATGCCAAGCTTCTCTATGTTGCTGCTACCCGTGCACTCCATGAGCTTTGCATTCTCTATTCCTCTGATCTGACAGGACTGATCGCAGATCCTGTTCCTGAACGTAAAATCGTACCGTCAAATAGGGCTGTCAAAGAAGCTCCCACGCCGGATACCGTTTCTTCCATACAGCCGCAAAGGGTAAATAAAGTGCCTGCTCCCATGCAGAAGGCCAAACCGGTCATTCCTAAAAAAGCTGAAAACAAGCCCCCCACGCAGACCTCTTACTATAATCTGCAAAATGTTTATGCTACCGGCCGCATCCGCCCTGCTGCTAAAAAAGAGACTTCTCCGGTATCTGAAACAGCTGCACCTTTTGCCTTCGGTGACATGCCTGCTACGGAAAAGCTCCGCTTACCCGGTCATGCAAGGATTGATCTTTCCGTCCGTTGGGTCTCCAAACAGCAGGATGGTCTGTACTTACAAAGTAACTAGGTCTGCTGCGTATCAGCCCCATCACTGCCAATATCATCCGAATCACCTTTACACAGGGCAGATATATTGTTGACGGTGTGCATCCCAATATCCGGACAAATACCATTCACAGAGCCTGGATGTATCGGGAATCTCCCAGACTTGTGGAATTGGTGACGGATGAGCTTTGCCTGCAGATTGACAGGCAGACCGGTTCCATCTCCTATATGACCAGAGATAAAAAGCTGTTGCTTTCTGAGCGAAGAAGGGAAAGCCGTCAAATGACTCCTTCTCCCTCCGGGCTCATACAATGCAGGCTGTATCTGGACTGGCAGAAAAATGAAAAGCTCTATGGCATCAGCTCCGGAGCGCATCAGAATCTTGCGCTGAAGAGTTCTGCATATTACATCTCCCATGGTGAAAAGAATGCAGAATTACCACTTCTCCTTTCTGACAAGGGATACGGCATCCTGATCGCATCAGATAAACCCACCTTCTGCTGTGATATACCTGCCTATGGTTCCTTCCTTCATACGGAGAGCAAAATACAAAGTGACTACTATTTTCTGGCAGGACAAAGGACACAGAATATCCTGTCTGCCTATGAATACCTTTGTTCAAAATAATACCGCTTATACAGGAAGCCCCCAATATCCTTGGGGGCTTCTTGAACAATACTATTAATATCATTTAACTTCTCGCGCAATTATACTGTACGAGTACATTACTTCACATCCTTATCTGTAAATTCTTATTTTGACGCAAAGACGTCCCTTCTTTGTCTCATGCTGCAATCCGTCAAAAATAAATTTTCCGTAACCGCGAAGATTTACTACTTCGCCTTCCTTCAGCATCCTGGAATTGTTCTCACAAAGCTTCCCATTGACAAATACCTTACCTGTCCGAAACATTTCCAAAACAGCACCTCTGGAATGATTATATACCTTCGCCAGACAGACATCGATCCGTAAAGACGGAAGCAACACTTCCATGCTTTCCGGTTCCTCGTCAGGAATCCCGGCAGCATCCGTGACCAATTCACACTTTACATTGGTATGCTTTACCTTGTCCAAAGAATCGCATATATAATCTGCCATACTGCTTAAGCAAAATAAATATGCTTCCTTATCCCCCACTCTGATATCACCGATGGTGCTTCTTTCTATTCCCAGATTCATTAATGCTCCTAAAAAATCCCTATGACTAAGCTTATCTGCAAATTTTGCCAAAAGCGGTCTGATATGTATACATACGATAGGATACTCCTCTTCATATCCAAACTCTTCTTCCGACCCGAAACGGACCACCAGGCGCTCTGCATTTTCATATCCGCCCCACATCCGGGATGTTACGAAACGCAGCTCTCCGCTATTTTCCAGCTTCCAAAATATATCCTGCTCGCTTAGTCCCAAAAAGCCTGTAAAAGTATATGTATTCTGACGGAACGATTTATCCGCCAGATCCTTTATTCTGTTTTTCAGCTGCTGTTCTTCTTTAGATGACTCCATTGCCATAACTTTCTCCTATTATTTTTCCTGTATTCTCTGTTATTGGAGTGCCACATCCAAAACCATCATCAAGGCAAAACCCAATGCAAATGCGATGGTTCCCAGATTTGAATGTTCTCCCTGGGAAGCCTCCGGAATCAATTCCTCCACAACTACATAGATCATTGCGCCTGCCGCAAAGGACAGCATATAAGGCAATACCGGATTTACCAATGAAGCCAGCAGGATCGCCAGCACAGCGCCTATCGGCTCCACTATACCGGACAACACACCATATCCGAAAGCCTTTCCCTTATGCATTCCTTCACTGCGAAGAGGCAATGAAATGATCGCCCCCTCCGGTATATTCTGAATCCCAATACCTATGGACAAAGCAACTGCTCCCGCCATTGTCACATTTGTTTCGCCGGTAAGCACTCCCGCAAGAATTGCACCGCATGCTGCTCCTTCCGGAAAGTTATGGATTGCTACCGCAATGACCAGCATTGTTGTACGCTGCAGCCTGCTTTTTCTTCCTTCCGGTGCATCACTCCCCAAATGCAGATGGGGAACAATACTGTCCGTGATCAACAAAAATACAATTCCTGATAAAAAGCCTGTCAATGCAGGTATAAAGGACAACTTACCCATGTCGAAGCTCATATCCATAGAAGGAATTAATAATGACCATACAGAAGCAGCTACCATTACTCCTGCTGCAAATCCCATTAATATTTTTTGCAATTTATTGCCAATCTCTCCTTTGAGAAAGAACACACATGCCGCTCCTACAGAAGTTCCTATAAACGGTATCATTACAGCTAATATAGTATTCATCTTCTCTCTCCCTGGTTATAATCATAATATGCACTCAATTTCCAATGGTGATACCACCTTTTCCCGCAAAAATATACTGATATCTTACAATATAAAACAAGCTCTGTCCACATATTCTCATTTCTGCAGACAGAGCCTTTTCTTACGAAAATGTAATCACTTCATTTTTTGGTGCTTTGGTTTTTTCTACTGCTGTCGCATGGAGCACAGGACCTTCTCCTTTATAATCCTGCCAATATTCCTTGCTCACGGTTGCTGTCACAATGACCCAGTCCTTTGACTTAAGAGCTGCTGCATCCTTATACTCACAGGCATATCCCAAAAATGCCATATCATCCTCACAGCAGGTCATGGCTGTACGGCCGGGCACAAAGTATCCTTCCTTAAATCCGTCCGGTCTGAATACACTTGCTGTAAAACGGATCGTCTTTCCTACATATCTTTCCACATTGGACATAGCATCC